>CAYNNW010000046.1:0-9993 GCA_964398435.1 uncultured Gaiellales bacterium
GGTCGCAAGGCACTCGCATATGCACGGCTCCGCAAGGACGACGCGGGTCGGGAAAGTGATTTGACACGCGGTCAGCGACAGCAGCGTGTACTCAACGCCATTTCCGACAAGGCAGTCTCCGTCAACTCAGTTCTCCACCCCAAGGACGTTCCTGCAGCGATTGTTGCCCCGCTTGCCACTGACCTCGCCGCGTCGCAGTTGATAGCACTGGGATTCGGTAAGGCATGGGCTAAAGACGAGAACGTACTGCGGTGTCGCCTGGGCGGAGAGAGTGAACTCGTCGATGGTCAGTCGATGCTGGTTGGCGATGAAGACAACCGCGCCACGATTCGTATGTTCATTGGTGAACAGGATCCTGTACGGCCCAACGTCCGGGTCAATCCGTTCGCACCAGGCTGCACTCGACAGGGCGAAGAGGCACGAAGCTGATCAGCAGGGTACGAGCGGACGCTCGCGATGCTCCTCAACCAATGTATTGACCGCTGCCCGGACTGCGGTCAACTTGTCCAGGAACGAACTCTGACTGGGAATCGAAATCATCCGCGCATGTGGCGCGTACAGTGAGTGGATGCGGTGGTCGAGTCGCACTGCCTCTTCCGCATCCTCGGTTCGAACTTCGAGGTCCCGCTCATAACCGGCCGGCATGTGGGCCGCGGTGTGCAGGAAGACGACGGCGTCGTACCGCGCGAGCTCCTGCTGGTGGGTGGTTCCCATCGACCGGAAGAAATCTTCGACTGATCCGGGCCAGTACGCCGCGCCGTCGATCGTCCCCCGGTCACACAGCTGGATTCGCCCCGGGCGCGAAATCTCATTCGACTGTTCCAGGGATCGTTGCACCGTGAAGATGGCCCGCTGCGCGATCCGCTGCCCGTCCGGGCCGATGGCGCGGGGCAAACCGCCCTTGTACAACAGCGTCGCGGCCTCGGGAAGGACCCAGATGTCGCTGAGGAATTCTCGCGCCAGAAACGACGCTGCGGTCGACTTTCCGCTCCCGGGCCCGCCGGTGAGCACGATGCGCGGGGCGGAGACCGGTGCTGCCGGGGCCAGCTGATCGCTGGACCGCAGCGACTCCTCGTCGGCTGGGCTGTGCATCGTCGTACCGTGCATCGTGTGATCGTAGCGTTCCGCGTACAGGCGGCGACAACGTCTGCCGATCCGTGGCCGCTGCCGGGCAATTGCTGGCCGACGCGGCCCGTCACCTCCTGCCGGCTGCCGCCCCTACACACGTACGCAACTAGGATTGGAGCACGACTACCGACGCGCAAGGACCCAGGATGGCCACTCCAACCGCTAGTACACCGCAGCGCCGCAACGAGCCCGTTGATATCCCCATTGACGAGTTGGTTGCCGCAGCGAAGTCCGTTCAGGTCGACCAGGTCGGCCTGGAAGAGCGTGCCACGGCGCTGACTCGCCGCTCGATCAAGAAAGAATCGAAGATGTGGGCGCTGGATCTGGCGATCCGATGCATGGATCTGACCACACTCGAAGGTGCCGACACTCCCGGCAAGGTTCGTGCGCTGTGCGCGAAGGCAATGCGCCCGGACCCAACCGACCCATCAATCCCCTCAGTCGCTGCCGTCTGTGTGTATCCCAACCTGGTTGCCGATGCCAAGCGATTCCTGGATGGCAGTTCGGTACAGATCGCATCTGTTGCGACAGGATTCCCGTCTGGCCAGGTCCCGTTCCAGGCAAAGCTTGACGACGTTCGTGCGGCGGTTGATGCGGGCGCCGACGAAATCGACATGGTGATCGACCGTGGCGCCCTGCTGTCAGGACACTATTCCCGCGTCTTCGAGGAGATCGTCCGTATCCGCGAGGCCTGTGGAGACGCACATCTCAAAGTGATTCTTGAGACGGGCGAGCTCGGGACGTACGACAACGTGCGGTGCGCCAGCTGGCTGGCGATGGCTGCCGGCGCGGATTTCATCAAGACAAGTACCGGCAAGATCGGTTCGGCCGCAACATTGCCAGTCACGCTCGTGATGATTGACGCGATCCGCGACTGGTGGCGGGCCACCGGCATTCGGGTTGGCATGAAGCCGGCCGGTGGAATCCGAACAGCGAAGCAGTCCATCCAGTATCTGGTGCTGTTGAACGAGACGCTGGGACTTGACTGGATGCGTCCGGAATTGTGGCGATTCGGAGCCAGCTCACTGCTGAACGACGTGCTGATGCAGATCCGTCGCCAACAGTACGGTGCCTACCAGTCAGCCGACTACTTCACGAACGACTGATCCCGAGAGCGAGCAGATACATGACCTCCACAACACATCCGGCAGGCTCCTCGCCAGAGGCGACAGTCACCGAATCCAGCGGCGCTGCACCCGACTCGGTGCCCCCTCCACCCGCCCGGCGCGGTGGTGAGGCCGGACCGGCCCGCTGGGACTACGCGCCAGCACCAGAGTCACGCGACATCGTCTCGATCCGTGAACAGTACGGCCTCTATATCGATGGTCAGTGGACTGCGCCATCGAGCGGTGCGTACTTTGAGACGCGCTCGCCCGCAACGCTCGAACTGCTTGCACGGGTTGCTGACGCTGATGCATCGGATGTTGACCGGGCCGTCGCGGCCGCTCGACGGGCATGGAAGAACACCTGGTCGACGATGAGCGGAGCCGAGCGGGGCCGATACCTGTTCCGGATCGCCCGGCTGCTGCAGGAACGGGCACGCGAGTTCGCGGTATTGGAATCACTGGATGGCGGCAAGCCGATTCGCGAGAGCCGCGATGTCGATGTGCCGCTCGCAGCAGCTCATTTCTTCCACTACGCCGGCTGGGCCGACAAGATCCAATACGCATTTCCTGGACGAACTGCGCGTCCTCTGGGCGTGGCCGGGCAGGTCATTCCGTGGAACTTCCCACTGCTGATGTTGGCCTGGAAGGTCGCTCCCGCACTCGCTGCCGGCAATACGGTCGTATTGAAGCCGGCTGAAACGACGCCGCTGACCGCACTGCTGTTCTGCGACGTGCTCGAGCAGGCCGGTCTCCCCGCCGGCGTGGTCAACATCGTCACCGGTGGACCTGACACGGGCGCAGCACTGGTTGATCACGATGATGTCGACAAGATTGCGTTCACCGGGTCCACGTCGGTTGGCAAGAAGATTGCCCGCGCGGTTGCTGGAACCGGCAAGCGACTGACACTCGAGCTTGGTGGCAAGGCGGCGAACATCGTGTTCGATGACGCACCGATCGACCAGGCGGTCGAAGGGATCGTCAACGGTATCTACTTCAATCAGGGACACGTCTGTTGTGCAGGCTCGCGCCTGTTCGTGCAGGAGTCGATCGCCGACGAGGTTCTCGAACGTCTTCGCTGGCGAATGGAGACCCTGCGCGTCGGCGATCCGCTCGACAAGAACACCGATGTTGGTGCCATCAACTCGGCTGAGCAACTGGCAACGATCACCTCGCTGGTTCAGTCGGGTATCGATCAGGGCGCCGAGATCTGGCAGCCGGCGTGCGCTATGCCCGACACCGGCTACTTCTTCCGTCCAACGCTGTTCACCGGTGTATCCCAGTCACATCAGATCGCCCGTGAAGAGATCTTCGGACCGGTGCTCAGCGTGCTGACATTCCGCACGCCAGACGAAGCGGTCAGCAAGGCCAACAACACGCCATACGGCCTGTCCGCCGGCGTCTGGACGGAAAAGGGATCGCGCATTCTGGCAATCGCCAACAAGATGCGTGCCGGCGTTGTCTGGGCCAATACCTACAACCGATTCGACCCGGCCTCGCCATTTGGCGGATACAAGGAAAGCGGCCACGGCCGCGAGGGCGGCCTGCACGGCCTTCGACCATATCTGGAGCTGTCATGACCACCACCAAGCGCTCACGATCTGCCTCACCGGAGCCACAGGCGGTAGGCATCCCGAAGACGTACAAGCTGTACATCGGTGGGAAGTTCCCACGCAGCGAATCGGGCCGAAGTTTTCCGGTTGGAGAGGGAAGCTCGCAGGTCAATGTCTCCTGGGGGTCGCGCAAGGATGTGCGCGATGCCGTCGTCGCTGCCCGCGCAGCATTCGCAGGCTGGGCTGGTGCCACCGCCTACAACCGCGGCCAGGTTCTGTACCGCGTCGCCGAGATCCTGGATGGCCGGCGTGCGCAGTTCGTTGATGAACTCGTGGCGTGTGGAGCACGTAGCAAGGACGCAACGGCAGAAGTTGACGATGCGATTGCCTGGTGGATCCACTACGCGGGATTCAGCGACAAGATCGCACCGATCGTCGGCGGTGCGAACACAGTGGCGGCGCCCTACTTCAACTTCTCGGTGCCAGAGCCCACCGGTGTTGTTGCGTTGATTGCCCCGGGTAGCCGTCCACTTGCTGATCTTGCTGCGACGCTGGCACCCATCATCGTAAGTGGCAATACGTCGGTTGTCATTGCCGCCGAGTCAAACCCGATGGTCGCGATTTCGTTCGCTGAGGTTCTGGCCACCAGCGATGTTCCATCGGGTGTTGTCAACATCATCACCGGGCACTGTGGGGAACTTGCGCCAGTTCTGGCGGCGCACATGGACGTCAACGCAATTGACCTTGCTGGCGTGAGCGAGGACATGACGACACCCCTCGAGCAGGATGCCGTCGAGAATCTCAAGCGGGTTGCCCGACGACGACCACTCGATTCCGCAACCGTGGATTCGGCCTCGCTCGAGGCAATCGAGCGGTTCCTCGAGATCAAGACTGTCTGGCACCCGATCGGTACCTGATACTCATGGACGGCACCTGACGGGGGCCCCCGAAGGAACCCCCGTCCGGCCGGGAAGGCGCGGCGCACCTCCGCGCCCGCCCTTCAGCTGTCGCTCGGCGCACCTTCCGGCGACAGACAGCGTGTAGTTCAGCACTGCTGGAAACCGTGTGTTCCGGCCCGACCGATGGCGAACTACCGCTGCTGTTCGGTCATGCAACTAGAACGGCAGGTCATCCGGTTCTGCCGTATCGAAAAACCATGTCAAGAGAAGCTGAACATCCACGGTGTCATAGCCGGAGATGCTTTCATCCTCGTGTGTGTCGATGCCTCCGCCAGAGTCCCACATATCGTCCATTGACGACCACCCGATCCATAGTGTTCCCACTCACTCCGACAGGCCCCACCCAGGTCCCGTCACGGTCGATATCGGCAGGTTGTGGGTGCGTATTTAGAGCGTATTGCAGGATCTGCAAGGAAGATTTGCTATTTGCACATATCCTGGTCCCCGCCCTCCGCCGCGGCGGCACCGCTCAGCCGAAACCGCCAACGGTACCAATGGTTGTGCAGCAGGAGGATTCGGGTAGCACGAGACAATGAGGTACCTTGTCACTGGCTGCGCGGGCTTTGTCGGCTCCCACCTTGTCGATTCACTGCTGCGAGATGGCCATGAGGTCATTGGGATCGACTGCTTTACCGACTACTACGACCCGGCACGCAAACGGGCCAACCTCCAGGCAGCCATGGATCACGACTCGTTCACACTCGTCGAACGGAATCTCGCCAGCGACCAGCTGGACGACGTGACCGAGGGAGTTGATGGCGTCTTCCATCTGGCAGCGCAGGCAGGTGTGCGTGCGAGCTGGGGACGCGAGTTCGCAACGTACTGTGACTGCAATGTTCTGGCAACACAACGACTGCTGGAGAGCGTCGTTGCGCGTGGAGCAGCGACTTCGAAGTTGCCGCGTGTGGTCTACGCCTCGTCGAGTTCGGTCTACGGAGAGGCCATGTCGCGGCCGACCGTCGAAACCGCCCTCCCCGCCCCCGTGTCGCCGTATGGCGTCACAAAGCTTGCGGCGGAACACCTGTGTGACACCTACCACCACAACCACGGGCTCCCGCGGGTATCGCTGCGCTACTTCACCGTCTTTGGCGAACGGCAGCGACCGGACATGGCATTCAACAAGTTCATCTCCGCCATCCAGGCCGGCCGCCCGATCACGGTGTTTGGCGACGGCCATCAAAGCCGCGACTTCACCTATGTCGGAGATATCGTTGCGGCGAACAGACTGGCAATGGACGCCGGTGACGAGGTCCAGGGGACGTTCAACATCGGCGGCGGTACGACTGCAACGGTTCGAGAGGTGATCGCGGTTCTTGATGATCTCGCCGGCAGCCCGGTCGATGTGAGCTACGGCGAAACACAGCCCGGTGACGTGCGCCACACGTCTGCTGATACGTCTCGTGCGCGCGCAATGCTCGGATTTGCACCGCAGGTGGATCTCCGGGAGGGGATCAGGCGCGAATTCGAGTGGATTCACAGCAGCTGAATTCTGCAACGACAGCGGCTGAGACCCCGATATTCCGGTACGGATGCGTGTCATGGGGGCACGCGCGCCGACCCGGGGGAATTGTTCTCGATGCATCAGCCTGCATCATCACGCGCGATATTCAGCGTTGTACTCATCTGCCTCGTTGCACTGGCATCGATGCTGCTCGTCCCGCACCCCGCGCGTGCGGCCGAGACATTTGGAGCCGGTTACCAGGCAAAACTTCTTCGTGGCGGTGACGGCACACCATTCCGATGCTGGGTCTGGTCAGGCAGCAGCGACGGCGCAGGCAACACGTATGTTCCCTGTGGCAACAACATCTATCGCCTTGCCCCGGATGGACGGCTGGCTGAAGTGATTCCGTTGCCGGCCGGATACCCGAGCCAGCGTGACGTCGCGGTCAATGCGCGTGGCAACGTACTCTGGTATGTCGTCGGGAACATGGCGGTAGACATCCCTGATCCGCTGGGAATACCCCATCTTGGCTCCATCGCACGGATGGTCCGCGGATCAGACGGAGTCTGGCGTCGCGACACATCGTTCACATCCGGGCCATATACGCTCGGAGCCTGGCGCTGGTCGGCGCGCAATATCGACGTCGACCTTGCGGGCAATCTCTACGCAACCGTCAACGCATTCGTCTACGTTCTGGATGGCGCAACGGGTCGGATCAAGCGCACGTTCGGCGGAGATGTCAGCGACCCTGTCAGCAAGAAGTACATCGCAGGACTCGAGGTTGCCGAAGGTATTGCGGTCACTGGCGATGGCAGGTCCGTGTACGTCGTGGAACAACGCCGCAATCACGTGGAGCGATGGGATTACGATGCGACACATGACGCTTGGAACCGTTCGAACTGGATCATCGGATCAACAACTCGGGTGTCCGACTGTGTGGATACCACTTCACTGGCCTCGCCGTACGACGTCGCACTCGATGGACGGGGCAGCCTGTACGTAATGGATACCACATGTCGACGACTACTCCGGTACGACCGGATTACCCGGGCGCACACCGGAACGATCTGGCGCAACTATCCTGTTGGCGACGGAGAGGATCTGTATCACGGGATTGCCGTCAACTTCCGTGGTGACGTCACGGTGGCAGAACACGGACGTCGTTACGTCTCGCCATCGCTGCCAGTGCGCTGTCTTCCGGATTCGGACTTCCCACGTGTGACCGGGCTTGGCTCGCCATCAACTGTCTGGGACGCAACAATGCCGATCACGATCGGCGCCAGCGATGGCTGCAGCAAGGTTGTAGCTGTGCGGGTCCGTGGTGATATCGCGCAAGGTGGCTGGATCTGGAAGAACTATCCCAGCGTTCGCCAGCAGATCCTGCTCTCGGGTGGCGACGGTCTCAAGCAGATACTTGTCGATGCCCGCGACACCTATGGTCGCGTTGGCACTCGCACCTTCGTGATCCGGCTCGACAGATCGCAGCCGCCGTTGAAGCTGCGCAGCCGCATCTCGATTCCAGGACGCGCACGTCGATGTGTGCGACGACCGTTGCGGCAGCTGCGGAATCGTTCGTCCTGGCGAGTGCTTGACCGCTGCGTCACGCTACAGGCCAAGGTCATTCAAATTCACGGGAGTGGAAAGTCGCAGGCTGCCTACGTCGAACTGCCGCTCGCCACCAGCCAGAAGATCTGGTCAAATGCCCGGCGTCCAGTGCGGATCTGGGTCATGAGCAGCGGCCGAACCCGACGGGTCAGCCCCCCAACTGTGGGTCGTCCACTGCTGGTAACCGGAGCACTCGTGGCACACCGCCGAACGAACCAGGTCGCGGTCTACCCCGTCGGCCTGTGGCGAGGTCTGTAACCGACTACTTCGGCCGATCAGGTACCGCCGCCTGGGTCTTGAACGCGTACTGCCTGTTGCGACCCGTGAGATACAGCTGCGAGCCGTCAACCACAACTGGCGAGTATCGGCCGTCCGGCCACGTCCACAGCACCTTGCCGGTGCGCACGTTGAGCGCATACGTTGTGCCGCCGAGTGACGAGAACCAGACGACATTGCCGACGACCGTTGCACTTCCCGATATTCGATCGTCGGCGCGGAACCGCCACTTGATGCGGCCCGTTCGTGCATCGAGCGCATAGAACCGGCCGTCGTACGATCCGACAAAGACCCGCTCGCGGGCAACCGCAGGCGATGCGTACACCCAGTCGCGTGTACTTCGCACCCATAGAACCTTGCCCGAGCGGGCCCCCAGCGCATAGACACGGCCGTCGGTTGAACCAACGAAGATGCGTCCGTAGGCCAAGGCCGGTGTTGAGTACAGCGAACCGGAGAAGGCAAAGTCGCGGCGTGTCTGCGTCGACCACACGGGTGTTCCATCCGAGACGCGGAGGGCCCAGACCTTTCCACCGTATGTACCGGCATAGACCACTCCTCCACGCATGGCGAGGGCCCCCTTGATGCTGCCGTCTGTGCGCCGCTTCCAGACAACGCGACGATGCCGGATATCGAGCGCGTAGACGAAGCCATCGTGCGACCCGAAGATGACGCGCTTGCCCGTTGCCACAGGTGTCGACTCCAGCCGCCCCGACGTTCTGAACCGCCAGCGGATATCACCTGTCGTTGCGTCGAGCACGTACAGGCTTCCGTCCATCACTGGCTGGTAGAGCCGCCCCCGGTGCAGCGTTGCAGATCCTGCAATAGGTCCGGGCGTTCTGGTCTCCCAGCGCTTCGTGCCCGTGGCCTTGTCGATGCCAAGTATGCGCCCGTCGTTCACTGAGAGATACAGCAATTCCGGTCCGACGACGGGTGGAGCTTCGATCAGTGATCGTGCATTGAATCCCCATCGGCGAACCAGTGGCGGTGCCAAGCCTGCCTGTGGTGCAAACCGTGTCCGCAGTGCATCCCGACCCCACGTGTTCCAGCTCGCAAGCGGTGTGAGCCGCTCTCCAGGACGGCGACGGGAGCTGTTCACCGCGGCGCCGCCTGGCGTGTCGCGTCGATCGAATTCGCTGTTTGACCCGGTTCGGTCAACTCCAGCGCCGTGAACGATCAGCCAGCCTACGAATCCAGCAAGCACGACAACACCGAGCACGAATGAGAGGACACGGCGCGTGGCAAGCCGTCGAAGGATGTCTGAGACTGGACGCACGCACGTGAGTGTACGGCCCGGGCATGACGCCCATCATGTCCTAGAGCAGCTGGCCGCCAGCGTCTGCGAATCCGGCATCGAGTCCCTGCGCCGTGCCCGACGCCATCAATCCGTCAATCCCGGGAATGACCTGACCGGCCCCATGCAGCGAATCACTGCCACGCAGGCTGCGTGCAGCTTCCATTCGCACAGACCAGTCGAGAAGCCGGTCGCTTTCCACACCGTAGACGAGTCGCGCGTTGAGAATCTGGGCCAGATCCTCGCGCACCGGTGGCAGACCATGGACTGCGTTGTACTTGCCCGCAGAACCAAGCGTCCCGAAGCCGAGTAGTGCTGCGGCCTGCTGTTGCGTGAGCGCCGCCGCGCCGGTGGTCGCAGCGTGCGCCGCCGGGTCGGCAATTGCTCCGACGCCGGCCCCTGCGTGCACGGCGCCGCCGACGAGTGGATCGACTGCGCCGGCAATTCGTCGTGACAGCCGGAACGCGTCGTCTATCGCAGCTCCTCCGCCACCACTGACAGTGTGGGTGAGCGCCGCGGCCGCTGTTGCAGCCTTCTGTGCGCGGAAGTGTCGGAAACCAAGTATTCCGAGCCCCAATGCCCCGACTCCCAGAGCAATCGCCCCCATGTCAGGACCCTCGTCGGTCGCGCCAGGCAT
>CAYNNW010000047.1:0-9861 GCA_964398435.1 uncultured Gaiellales bacterium
CAGCACCTTGGCGCCGAAGTGCGCCAGTTCCGAGATCTCGCGATAGGTCAGCACGATCGAACCGTCGCGGATCTTGGGGGCAATCCCACCGGGTATGTCTTTGACGAGAACGGTCGTGAGCGGTCATGGTTTGACGGCGGCACTCGGATTGCATCCTCATACATGCATGACGTCGGCGCGCAGGCCGACCCGGGCGTTGACGGGGACGTAACGTTGGCGGGAGTCGGGCTCGGAATTGCAGCGGGGCTCAGTGGCTTGATCCTGCTACGTGAGGGGGCGATTCGGATGGGAATTCCACCTCGCTGGGCGAAGTACGCTGCCCTCGCGCCCGGAGTTGTTTTGACTGCCCTCGGACACCTCACACAGGACCGTTCGGACGGTCGCTCCTCGAGCATCGGCGATGGCACTCCAGCCGGCGATAGCCAGGGAACCGGCGTCATTAACGTGGGCAAGCCGCGCACAAGCATCGGCGTTCATGTATCGGGACTCGACGTACAGACTGGTACGTCTGCCCAGCGGCTCAGTGACATGTTTGCAGCTGAAGGCCGTGCGCCTCATATGAGTGACAAGGGAGATGCCGAATGAACCCCGTCATCGTTGCAGGAGCAGCCGGCCTGGGCGGACTCGTTTCGGCCGGACTCAGCCGAACGCCGGCCGGAGCAGCTCGAGGTGCTGCGCTTGCAGCAGGCGCAGCTGCATCGGCGCAATTGATGGCTCCCACAGCTGGATCCATCGCGTCGAACGACCATGTCGGTCGTGTGCTGAATGACGCCTGCATAGGAGCATTCGGTGTGGCTGCAGCGTGTGCGCTCATGATGCCAACGTTTCTTCCCGTTACGGCAGGCAAAGCCGCAATTGAGGGAGCGATCTGGGGCGTTGTTGCGGGCGGACTTGTGGGGGCGGCGCGCTCGATGGCTTCTGCAATGCACGATTCGTGAGTGGCCGAGCGTGCGGCGGGGTACAGCGCCCTATATGCCGGGAAACCCACACAATCATGCCGATCATGACGTCGCGGCACCCAGCCAGCGGTGCGGATGTTGTGAGCGCGACAGAGAGCTTCGGGCCGTGCGCGGGGCGACGACGGTCGATGCAGATGAACCGAACCAGATCGGTGAGTCAGTAGCGGAACTCGTCAGCGAGCTGGTGCAGCGGAACGGGCTGGACAGCGACGAAATCGTCGCGGCGTTCTTCACGACGACTTCCGATCTGGATTCGCGGTTTCCAGCCGAGGCAGCCAGGGAGGCCGGGTGGGCTAACGTGCCAATGCTGGGGGCGGTCGAAATGTCGCAGCCGGACGCCCCCGTGCAATGTATTCGCGTTCTCGTACTTGCGAACACGCACGTGCGTCGCACGGTACAACACGTCTACCTGCGTGGAGCACAAGGCTTGAGGCCAGACCACGCAGTATCGATGGAACGAGACGAGCGCGAGGTTGAATCGTGATCATTGTCATGTCAGGACGGGCAAGCGAGGGTGACGTTGCCCAGGTTGTAGCCCGAATCGAAGAGCTCGGACTGTCTCCGCACATTTCAGCGGGATCTGAGCGGACGCTCGTTGGGGTCATCGGTGACGACCGGCCGGTGGATCCTGAGACATTTCGCGCTCTCGACGGTGTAGACAAGGTGCTCCCGGTCCTGGCTCCATATCGGCTCGCCAGTCACGGACTGACGGACACGACGACAGTGATCGATGCGGGGGGCGTACCATTTGGCGGCACTGACGTCATTGTGATGGCGGGACCGTGCTCCATCGAGAGCAGGGATCAGGCAATGCGGATTGCCGAGCAGCTTGCAGCACTCGGGGTGCCGGTCTTTCGCGGCGGAGCATTCAAGCCGCGCACATCACCGTATTCGTTCCAGGGGATGGGTGAGGCTGGACTTGAGATCCTGGCGGAAATTCGTGACACCTACGGTATGGCGGTCATCACGGAGGTCATGGGAGCCGGCGAGGTTGAGATCGTTGCGAGCCACGCAGACATTCTCCAGATCGGTACACGGAACATGCAGAACTACCGCCTGTTGGAGGCCGTGGGTGAAGTGCGGACACCGGCTCTCGTCAAGCGAGGAATGAGCTCAACAATCGAGGAGCTCCTGCTGGCAGCCGAATACATCCTTGCTGGTGGAAACCATAGCGTCATGGTGTGCGAGCGAGGGATACGGACATTCGAGCCCTCAACGCGGGCAACATTCGACGTCAATGCTGTGCCGGTGCTGCACTCGCAAACGCATCTGCCGGTGGTAGTTGACCCGAGCCATGCAACCGGCCGAGCCGACATCATTCCGGACGTGTCGCTTGCTGCAATTGCTGCCGGCGCCGACGCTCTACTCATTGAAGTGCATGACGAGCCTGAGCGTGCGATGAGCGATGGCGCCCAGTCTTTGCGTCCCCCTGAATTTGCGCGCTTCATGGAGCGAGCCGTGCGAGTGGCTGCCGCAGTCGATCGCGGGATATTGCGCCGAGGGACGACGTGACTCAGTCCGGTGAACCCGGAGTTGAATCGGGCGGAGTGCCCGACCCCCACACGGTGGACCTGGCCGACTGTACGGTGGGTATCGTCGGCCTCGGGTTGATTGGATCGTCGCTTGGAATGTCGCTGGGCGACAAGGTCGGTCGCCGCATCGGCTTTGACCGCGACCCCAGATCGCTGATTGCCGCAGTTGATCGGTCTGCTGTCGAGGATGTCAGCGAACTCCACGCCTTCACGGGTCCAGGAATATCGAGCGGAGTCGCACGAGCTCTGGCATCGTGCGACATTGTTGTGATTGCGCTACCGGTTCAGGACACCGTCCGTTCGCTTGCTCCCATCGCGTCAGCAATGCGACACGGGACTGTTCTGACGGACGTTGCGAGTGCCAAGCGAGTAGTGACCGCCGCGATGGCAGACTTGCCGGTGCACGGACCGATTCCAATCGGCGGCCATCCCATGGCTGGAAGGCCAGGTGGTGGACACCAGCGTGCAACGCCCGACCTGTTCGTCGATGCCACCTGGGTGGTCAGTACGGTGCCGGGACGTCCTGACACCCGACACGCGTTCGATTCGGTGCGGGCAATCATTGGTGCCGTCGGCGCGCGCGTACTGGTTGCCGGGGCGGCGGATCACGATCGGGCCGCTGCGATGGGCAGCCACCTGCCGTTTGCGGTGGGGGCGGCGATGTTGGGTGCGGTAGAGGCAAGCCCGCTTCGCGACCTTGTTCGTTCGATCGCTGCCAATGGCATGGCTCGAACCACACGAGGCATACGGGCCGACATTCAGACGTTGTCCATGTGGAGGGACGTGCTGGATGCAAACGCGGATGAGGTCTGTGGATCGATTGATCTGCTGATTCGCGAGCTTGTTGGGTTGAGGGATCGCGTGGCGCTCGGTGGTGAGCCGCTTCTTCAACACCTGGCCGATTCGGCTCGCTCGGGCAGGTTTCTTGATGCGAGGGACGCACGACTCGCTGCGGCCCGGGCCCAATCACGCCGTGGTGGTCAGTCGTGACAAACGTCCCGCGGCGTATCGAGCTCTTCAGCACCCTGCCGCCGTGGCAACCGGCGACACCGGCGAAAGAAACTGACCGTGTCCACGATGTCAGTTGGTGGGAACCCGATCGCACCGGGCACTTTGGCCCGTTCGGTGGGCAGCACGTCGGCGAGTCGATGAAGCGACACGTGGACCTGCTGGCCGCAGCGTTTGACGAGGCGAGACGCGACCAGTCATTCCACGCCGAGTTTCGCCGGCTGCTGATCGAGTGGGGAGGGCGTCCGACACCACTTCACGAGGCCCGAAGGCTCGCTGCGCGTGTTGGAGGCGCGCGCATCTTTCTCAAGCGCGAGGATCTTTCGCATACTGGAACGCACGCATCCAGCAACGCTCTCGGACAGGCACTGCTTGCACGCCGGATGGGACGTCCGCGTGTTATTGCCGAGACTGGTGCGGGTGGCCACGGAGTAGCTGTCGCAGCGGCAGCGGCCCTGTTGGATCTGGCCTGCACGATATATATGGGCGAAGAAGACGTGAAGCAACGGTCGGGGCATGTGAGCCTGATTCGATCCATGGGCGCCGAGGTCATTCCTGTCACGGGGAGCGGCCGTGGTGGTCTGCTTGCGGCAATCGATGCTGCCATCCGAGACCAGGAGGTTCACCCTCATGACACGTTCTGGATTCCGGGGTCGGCTGTTGGCGCGCACCCGTATCCACTGATCGTGCGGGAGTTCATGTCAGTCATTGGACGTGAGACCAGGTATCAACTTGGTAAGGAGTGGGGCGGACTTCCGGTGTCAGTCGTTGCGTCGGCCGGCGGCGGCGGCGATGCGATCGGAATGTTCCACGGATTCCTCGCGGACGAGCGCGTGGCGTTGATCGGTGCCGAGGGTGGCGGCCGTGGCGAAGGATCTGGCCAGCACGCGGCTGCATTGACGACCGGAACCGAAGGCGTTCTTCACGGTGCGCGAACACTTGTGCTGCGAGATGATGCCGGCGCAATCAGCGATACGCATTCGGTTGCGCCAGTGATGAACTATCCCGCAGCAGCACCCGAGCATGCCTGGCTTCGGTCGCTCGGGCGTGTCAGGTACGTCGCAGTCAGTGACGAGGAGGCCGTCGCAGCGGCGCGCGAGCTCGCGCGGTGCGAGGGAATTGTCGCGTCCCCCGATGCTGCTCACGCGGTTCACCTCGCCATGTCAGAAGCGTCGAAGCACCGCCCCGACGAGGTAGTTGTTGCGAGCGTCATGGGCAGAGTTGATCTGGACGGCAGGGCATGGTGCGAGCGGCTCGCCCAGGAGCGCTGACGCTATCGGCCCGGTGGTGCCGGCCCGAGACTGGACGTAAATGCACGCATCTGTCCGCTGAAGAGAGCTGTCAACAGCGGAACCACTACTGAACGGGCGTTGTTGCTCACCCGGTCACCCATGGTTGCAACCACGTCGCGCTTTCGTGGCGGGTCCAGCGGACGTCCAAGGACCGACTTGACCTGTCGCACGATTCCCTGCGCAAGGTCGCCAAATGCCGGGCCGAGCGTCGTCTGGATCTGATGGTTGATCACGCTCGTCAGCAGTGTGCCGGCAACCGCTCCCGCGATTGCAGCTGCGGGGCCGCCGCCGATTGCTGCCCGCACCATGGCTGCCATGGGAAGGCCGGCCTCCTTCCAGACAACCGTGTATGCGGACGCACCGAGAAATGTGCGGGCAAATTGGCGAGATGCCTGCTCGAGGGTCTGGCGGACGGTGTTGAGCGGAACACCACCGCGGATATCCTTGACGTCCGTCGACTCGTTCTTGCCGAACATCTTGTTCACGGCAGATTCCACTCGCGGACCCAGCGTTGCTGCGTACGCAGCGTCGAGAGCCGTAACCATTGCAGCAACGAGCGCAGTTCTTCCAAGCATCTTCTGGAAGCTGGTGGCAATCGCTGCGGGTGTCGCGGCACTGCCGACGGACGCATTCATTCCCAAAAGGCCGCCAACACTGACCAGGCCCATACCGAACTGTGAAGCACCCTTGGCTGCCGCAGCCGATGCGGCAGTTCCCGCATGCTTGACGGCGTCGCGGGCCACGAGCCACGAGAACGACTTGTCAATGAGCAGAAAGCCGAGCGCATTGTAGGCCAGGTCGCGAGCAAGATATCCCGGAGTTGTCGGAGGAATGAACGGCTCGGTGTGCTTCTGTCGCAATGCCGCCTGCGTCCCCTGTCGGATTGCAGGTCCAGCGGTTGCGTCGTACACACGTCCGATGGCGTAGTTGATCCCGTACAACAACAGGGGATTGGCTGTCAGGAGCGGGCGTTCGCCAGCTGCTGGAGGCGCAGAGCCCGAACCGCCTCCGTATACGGTGCCGCGGATTGCGGCGGCATGTCGCGACGCTACGACCTGAGTGCTCAATGGCACCGCTGCGCGATGCGACCCAGCCGCATGCGTCAGGTGGCGCCGACGCGCCGTCGTGTCATCTATGCCAACGGTCATTGGATGTGCAACCGCACAGCTCCAGTCAGCCATCGGTGCGCGGCGTGCCGCACCCCGACGGGGTGAACAGGTACAACTGTTGTTGGCGGCACTACGCCGCCTCGTCGCTGTATCCTCAGCCTCATGACCTGCTTCGATGGCAATTCGCGGTTGTGGCCGTGCCTGGCACGGGTAGTGGCCGATAGTGGTACCGGGCAGGGTGGGGCGGCATGAGCGAACTGGTCACAGATCCCGCCAACGTCAAGCGGCAAATGTACGCGCGGATCGGAACCTCGTTTCGAAAGCCCGGCGATCCTCGCAGCGATGCCGAGGTCGACCGCGATCGCATCGTGCACTCCCATGCCTTCCGGCGTTTGCAGCGGAAGACCCAGATCGTTGGGCCAAGTACCTGGGACTTCTTTCGTACCCGACTGACACATACCATTGAATGTGCGCAGCTGGGGCGCGCCATCGTCAATCGATTGAATGAGGACGGCTGGGAATCGGCAGTGCCGGACCGCCGTCACCTTGTGGATCTGATCGATGCGGCATGTCTCGCGCATGACCTTGGCCACCCGCCATTCGGCCACACCGGAGAGGAATCACTGGATCAGGTCATGCGACAGCACTGCGACTCGCGATTTGAGGGAAATGCGCAGAGCTTTCGGATTGTCACACTGTTGGAACCCAAGAAGTACAACCGACTTCGAACTCCGGTCCAGCGCCCACTCGGGCTCGACCTGACCCGGGCAACGCTGCGGGCCATGACGAAGTACCCGTGGACCGAACGCGATGAACGGGCCGCAGCAACGGGAAAGTTCGGCTGCTACGACATCGACGAAGACCGTGAGTGCTTCGACTGGGTGTGGCAAGGCGATGCGCCGCGTCACGGTTCGGCCACCACGAGCGACATTCTCGAAGCGGCAGACGATCTGGCGTATGCAGTGCACGATCTTGAGGACGGCATCTGGGCGGGATACGTTCCGATCGGTCAGCTCGCCCGGGGTGAGGAGTGGGCGGTTGAGCGCGTGCGAGACATGGCCCGCCGTCGAACGCCAGGGCTGTTTGCAGAGTCAGGTTCAATCACTGCGGAAATCGATGAGTGTTTCGGTTCGCTTCGCGACGAGGGGTGGGCGAATCGTCCGTTCGACCATTCTCGGACCAGTGAGGGCGAACTCAAGAGCTTCTGCTCACGACTGACCGACGAGCTTATTTCGGCAGTTACAGCCGAGGGGCGATTGCAGTGGTCGGCCGACAGCTCGCTTGCCCGTCGGATTGCGATGCTCAAAGCAGTCGTCTGGGTCTGGATGATCGATCAGCCTGCGCTCGTGACGATGAGATATGGGCAGCGACGTATTCTGCGCGAGCTGTTCGAGGCGTACCTGGAAGAGCCGGGAATGCTTCCCTACCAGGATGAGTGGTCACGGGTTGCTGAGCGAGGCCAGACACATCAGTGTCGCTTCATCTGTGACTACGTATCGTCTCTGACTGACGCACAGGCGATCGACCTGCATGCGCAGGTCGTACGGGGTGGCCACTAGATCTAGAGGTTACGGACAAAACCTCTAGCAGGCCGAGAATTCATGCAGGTACAGCGACGCTGTCCAGCTGAAATTGGATGCTCCAAGTCCCGCACCCGTTTCCGGGTCGAAGTACTCGCGACATCCGCTCATTTCCACCACGTGCCGGAGGCGATCAAGCAGTATCGATGCCGATTCAGCTCGCCCGTGCATCCGCAGTCCATGCGCGACGAGCCACGTGACATTCGCCCAGACCGGCCCACGCCAGTACCGGCGGGGCTGATAGCCCGGTCCGGCGGGAGCGGCCGATCGAACACCAAATGACGACGACAACTCCCCATCAATCACCAGATATTCAAGCTCGTCGACAAGGTTGGATTGCAGCAGTGGACAGCAGAGAACTAGTGGCGCGGAACACGTAAGCGTTGGGGATCGGCTGCCGTCGCGAAGATCAATGGCTCGCAGCGTGTCCACCCGGGGAAACAGCAGTGCCATATCTTCCGAGAGCATCGCTGACTGGCGCACGGCCCGGTCTGCGATGTCATCCAGTCCCAATTCGCGTGCGACATGTGCGAGGTCGTTGCAACTCGCTGCCAGCAACGCGCTGAATCCCGGATCGATTACGCGGAATGGCGACGCTGTTGCAAGCGTGTGCTGATTCCAACGAGTCTTCCGCGCAAACTCCACAAGGGAGACGTAGCGGCGGTAATCCCCGTCGGTCGGTCGATCATCGGCATCGACGTGACTCGTGTCCACTCGAGTGAACAAGGAATCGGTCGGAGTGACATGTGAGAGCGCCGGGTCCCAGTCCGGGGCATTGTCACGACCGGATTCCCAGGGGTGGATGACGACCGGGAGTCTGGACGCGGCATGTTCCGCATGTGGATCCGCTCCGTTCACTCGACATTCAAAGAACCAGTCATGCCAACGTTGAAGACGTGAAACGACAGACGAGGCAATCGACGGGGTGCGTGGATACCGCTCGTACAACAGTCGCACACACGTCGCTGCGACAGGCGGCTGCGTGATTCCCGAAACCAGTCGCCCGTCATTCCCGCGCCCGGCGTCCCACCAGTCCGGACCGGGCTCGTATCCGTGGGATGCCGGATCAAAACCGATATGAGGAATCATTCCGTCAGGCCGTTGCAACTCCGTCAATGCAACAAGTTCGTCCCAGGCACGCTGCGGGTCGAACGATGCTATTCCGAGTGCGATAAGTGCGGAATCCCAGTTCCACTGATGGGGATACAGTCCATCTGTGGGAATGGTCCAACGACCATTGTCGTTGGTGCGCAGAACACGGCGGGCCATCTCGACGGTGGCAGTCACCCCAGGAGGAGCTGGCTGCGCCAGCACGTGTGGTTGCCGAGGCCCGTCGCCGTTCACGCGTTCACGCTACCTCACGCGTACGACACCTGAAGCGGTGACCGGCTGCGATATCGTCGTGAAATGGCGATCGTCATTGCAGCAGTTGTAGCCGTGTTCGCCGGGGCAGTCGCGGCGCATGGAGCGTTTGCGTGTCGCCAGCTTGCCGCCACTGCAGCGGCGCAACGGTCTGCAATTCCGGTCGACATGGCAACAGGCCTGCTTGAGCACCACGCTTTTCGTATTCGAACGGAAGGTGAGATTGCCCGCGTGCGCCGGGAGCGAATGACGTTGACCGTGTGCGTGGTCACGGTGATGTCTGGCGATGCAGACCAGGTCGGACGCCTGATTGCCGATGGCCTGCGGGCACCGGAGGTCGGCTTCAGGATGGCCCCGCGCCTCTTCTGCATCCTGAGGTCGGGAGTCTCGACCGATATTGTCGTTGAGCTGCGACAGCGTCTGACGGCGGCCACGACACGCAGTGAGGCGGCGATCGGCGAGTCGTACTATCCGGTCGATGGCGCGACCGCGCTCGAGCTCCTGCATGCCGCGATTGCGAGGCTGCGATGACCTCGATCGTTGCTCTGCTGCTGTCCGCATTCGTCTGCAGCGCCGTCGTCTGGCAACGCCGGGCGATTCGGTGGCGGCACATTGTTGCAATGGGGAGGGAAGGATTGTTCGCGCAGGCTCGGGCGCCGTTGCCGGGTGCGATGCTTGCCGTCCAGCTTGAGTCCGACATTCATTGGGCGGCCGTCCGAGGTGTTCCACTGTCTGTTGCCGTGTTGCAGGTTCGTGGTGACGAAGGCGGGTTGTCGGCTGCACGAACGCTGCGTCAGACGATGCGGGCCGATGAGCAGGTCTTTCTGCTGGAGCCGGGTTGGTATGTGGTGTCGCTGTGGAATTCGAGCGGTGACAGCGCGTGGCAGGCTGCGTTGCGCTGCGCCGACGCCCTGGAGCGTGCCGGGCATGGCCCCGTCGCGGTTGGCACGAGTGGCGTTCAACTTGCCGTTCAGGACATCGAACAGGGCCTCGCCGACGACGTCCTTCCGCGCGTAGAC
>CAYNNW010000048.1:0-4448 GCA_964398435.1 uncultured Gaiellales bacterium
GGTTCAAGCTCGACGTGCGAACCGGCACGTCGGTTGAAGCCATCGACCGGGCAACGAAGAACATCTGGATCACCAATGCGTACTTCATTCCTGATCGAGCACTTCGATCGGCATTGACTGAAGCCGCCCGTCGAGGGGTCGATGTGCGAATTGCGATTCCCCGTGAATCCAACCATCCGATGACCGACGTGCTGGCGCGGGCCCACTTTGAGACGCTCCTGCATGCGGGTGTGCGAATACTGCTCTACCGCGACCACATGGTGCATACGAAAACCGCCACGATTGACGGTGAGTGGAGCACGGTCGGCACAGCCAACCTTGACCGTTGGAGCATGCTGGGCAATTACGAGCTGAACGTTGAGATACGCAGCGCGTCGCTTGCGGCACAGCTTGAGGAGATGTTCCTGCTCGACATGGCCAACTGCGAAGAGATCGACAGTGCCATGTGGGATCGACAGCCGCGCCGCCGCCGCTGGGCCCAGAGTTCAGTCCGCTCGATCGCTCCGCTGCTCTAGATGTCAGCCACCGATGCGTGACATCGAGCGGGCCGGCGGCACGAATGCCATGTCGCCGATTCGGTGCTTGAGTTCCTTGCGCCAGACGGCATCGCGAATCAGCTGTTCAAGCTCGGTGTCAGTCGCGCCCGAGCGAAGCGGGGTCGCAAGGTCGGTCTCGCGCTGGCTGAACAGGCAGGTGCGCAGCATGCCCTCAGCTGTCAGTCGAATGCGATTGCAGTCGCTGCAGAAAGGTTCGCTGACTGAGCTGATGAAGCCCATCTCACCGGCCCGGTCGCTGAAGCGCCAACGCGTTGCCGTGGCCGATGCCTCTCGTTCGACCGGCTCGAGGGCGTAGTGCTGCTCGACGAGTTTGCGGACCTCGCGACCGGTGAGCACATCGGTGTCTTTCCAGTTGCGATCGGCGTCGAGCGGCATGAATTCGATGAAGCGAACAACGACTGGCAGCTCGCGCGCCAGGTCTGCAAAGCCGCGAACTTCCTGCTCTGTGAAGCCGCGCATGGCAACCGCGTTGACCTTGACCGGGGCCAGTTCGGGGCGGGCTGCGGCAGCGCGGAGCGCTGACATGACCTTGTCGAGTCCGTCGCGGCGAGCGAGTTCCAGAAAGCGGTCGCGGTCCAGCGAGTCGAGGCTGATGTTGAGGCGTGTCAGCCCGGCGGCGACCAGGTCGTCAAGGTGTCGCTCAAGCAGCATGCCGTTGGTAGTCAGTGACACTTCATTGAGCGTGCCCAGGCCGTGCAGCATGGTGACGAGTGCGGGCAGGTTGCGTCGCATCAGGGGCTCGCCGCCCGTCAGGCGCACATCGCGAACTCCCATGTCGGCGAAGAGCGCAACCAGGCGCGAAATCTCTTCGAATGTCAGCAGGTGTTCGCGGGGCAGCCACTCGAGCCCTTCTGAAGGCATGCAGTACGTGCAGCGGAAGTTGCAGCGATCAGTGACCGAGATCCGAATGTCGCCGATGGCGCGGCCATGTGCATCAACGAGTTGTTCGGTCATTCGTCGGCCGACCAGTCGCTGCGCCCGCCCCGCTTTTCGAGCAGAGCAATCTGCTCGATCGTCACCGCGCGCTCGACTCCCTTGACCATGTCGTACACAGTCAGGGCCGCGACCGACGCGGCCGTCATCGCTTCCATTTCGACGCCTGTGCGGTGTGTGGTGCGGGCGGTTGCTTCGATCGTGACGACGCCTGATTCGACGTCGACCTCGATCTCGACAGCAACCCCGTCGAGTGGCACCTGGTGACAGAGTGGAATCAGTTCATCGGTCCGCTTGGCGGCCTGGATGCCGGCAATCCGGGCGACGGCAATCACGTCGCCCTTTCGACCAGATGCGTCCCGCACGAGCTGCGCGGTCTCAGTCGACATCAGCACTCGTGCCTGCGCGCGAGCAATTCGCTGCGTCTCCGGCTTGCCCGAGACATCGACCATATGAGCAGCACCGCGCTCGTCAAGGTGCGTCAGTGATCCATGCGTGGATTCCACCGCTCGATCGTAGCAGCGTTTGGGGGACAATGAGTCGCGATTCTCCCGAGAAATGCCGCGGGCTGCCCGCAGGTTCGCCGCATTGGTCAGTCCTCGGTGACCCGGACCGCGGGGAGCTGTGGTCGCTCGCCGTAGCCAATATCAACTGAGCCGCGCATCGCGGCGACGACGCCGGCGGAACTGACCAGGCCGATACTGGCACCAAGCGCTGCGGTGGCAGGGCCCGACCTGCCAACAAGTGCACACAGTCCGGCAGCACCAAGTGCTGTAGCGCCGGCCACGACGCTGATCGCCGAGAGCGAGGTATAGGCCTGGCCGCGTGCCTCCGGCTCAGATACGTTCTCGTCGCCAGTAACCGTCATTGCTGCTATGGCCTGAATCGATAGCCCTGTACCAAGAGCAAACCCTGCCCCTTGTAGCAGCTCTTTGCCGTGTGCTCGAACCGAGCCCAGTGCCAATCCCATGCTGTGTACCCCCGTAGATCCCATGTCGTCCAACCACACACGCCGTTCATACCGCGTATGTCGGCATATCGGGATTTGGCGGAGGGGTGTCTCAGCCTGTGGGTGATGCTCTCTGCTGCTACTGATCGGCGGCGCGTACGCTGATGGGCGGAAGTTCAGGGGTATTGCCAAAGCCGATATCGACCGCGCCGCGCATCGCCGTGACCGTTGCGGCAGTTCCGGCGAAGCCAATCGCTGACCCGACCAACCACACTGCCGTGCTGGGTTTGCCAACCAGCGCCGTCAGAGCTGCCGCTCCGAGTGCAGCCCCGCTGCCGACGGCGGTGACTGCCGATACAGCGGTCAACTTCCGACCGCGAGCAACCGCGTCGTCAGCGGGGAGCGAGGTATCGTCGCCGTCGCCAGAGGTGGCAGCAATTCCGTGTGGAACCAAGCCGATGGCGGTTGCTACGGCCACGCCCACGAGCAGTTCATGGCCATATGTTCGGAATGGTGAAAGCAGAGCAGGCACGTGTGAGTCCTTTGTGGCTAGTTGTTGTCAGATTCCACGGTCACGGCTGGTAGCCCTGGCCGGTCTCCAAAACTGAAATCCACGGCGCCACGCATAGCCGTTACGGTGGCGGCTGTGCCTGCGGCCCCGATGGTGACACCGAGCAGTGTGACGGCGGAGGGGATCCGTCCCACGAGTGCTGCCAGCCCGGCAGCTCCCAGGGCTGCGCCACCCGCAACGAGGCTGATTGCGGTGATCGAGGTGTATGCCCGACCCCGGTGAGCCGCCTCCTCAGCCGGCTGCGTGTCGTCGCCTGGATCCTCGCTGACCGCCCAACCTCCCACACCGTGGGCGATAAGACCGACTGCCAACGTCAGTCCTGCGCCGGCCAGTAGATTCTCGCCGTTGGTTCGCAATGCTCCCAGTGTTAAACCCATGCAGGATCTCCGTCCCGTGGCATTCCCATTGCCGATCGTGTGGTGCGGATTGCTGGTGTCGTCCGCGTCAACGCATTACCGGTCGTCAGTCTGAACCGTGACATTCGGGAGCGATGGTCGGGCGCCGAATCCAACGTCGACGGCGCCGCGCATTGCGGCGACGGTGCCGGCTGTGCCCGCGGCCCCGATGGTGACGCCGAGCAGGCCCACTGCGGAGGAGGTCTTACCTACGAGCGCTGCCAGCCCAGCTGCTCCCAACGCTGCACCACCCGCGACAAGACTGATGGCGGTAAGCGACGTATATGCGCGTCCCCGAGTGGCGGCGTCCTCTGCGGGTGTCGACTCATCATCCGGATCACCGCCGGAAACCAGTCCAGCCATACCGTGGGCAATCAGGCCAATCGCCATTGTCCCGCCTGCTCCGGCCAGCAAATACTCACCATTGCTGCGCAGTGCGCCCAGTGCCATACCCATAGAAGTAGCCCCCGTGTATCCCGTTATCCCGTACGGTGCACCCCGTTGTGCACCTGCCGACATATCGGCTCCACTGCGAATCCTGTTTCGGGAATCGCCATCATGATCAGCGTGGTACCGTGCCAGCCATGGAAATCACTCTTCGGCTGTTCGGAGTGCTCCGCGAGCGAGCAGGAACTGCAACAACATGCGTCTCGATCACTGATGGGGCAACGGTGCGGGACGTCGTCGCCCAGCTGGTAGCGCCGGCTGAGCCGCTGGCCGGTGTGCTCGTCCCCGACGAGATCGGCCGCACCTTTGTGGTCGCATGCAACCAGGAGTACGTAGAACCGGCGCACGTCGTGAATGATGGAGACGAGCTTGCGCTGATTCCGCCCGTCAGCGGTGGATCGTCCTCGCCGGCCCGACTCGTTGAAGTTGGAGAGCAGGTCGCTGGCCTGGACGAGTTGCTGCAGCCGGCGATCCGCTACGCCGCCGAAGGCTGGCCGGTGCATCCCAAGGTTTCGCGCGACTGGGCGGCGTCCGAGGCCAAGCTGCGCAAGAACGGCACCCATATGATCCTGCCGAACGGCACCACGCCGCCACCG
>CAYNNW010000048.1:4458-9812 GCA_964398435.1 uncultured Gaiellales bacterium
CACGGCGTGACCCGCGAGGTTGAGGCACTCGACTACGAGGCCTATCCAGAGATGGCAGAGCGCCGCATTCGTGCAATCGTCGAGCAGCAGGTGGAGCAGGGCGGTGCGATAGCCGGCGCGTGCGTCCACCGTACCGGGCGGGTTGCACTCGGCGACTGGAGCATCCTCATATGCGTGTCTGCAGGCCATCGCCCCGAGGCATTTGCCGTTGCACGTGGGATCATCGACCAGATCAAGCGCGACGTGCCGATATGGAAGGTTGAACTCGACGGCGACGAGCGTCGTCGAGTCAGCGGCTCGCTGCCGCAAGTCGCAGAACGCGAATAACCGACCCCGCCGCGGCGGTTGTGTGCGCCGGAATCCAGCCAATGTGCGTTGCGTCGCTGAGACTGCGCAGGCGGTGCGAGCCCTGCGTCGCGGTTGGGCGCACTCGAAGAGCGCCGTGATCGTCAGCGCCTGTAACGAGTGTTGGCAACCAGTCACGCGGGCCTGAATTGACGATCTCCTCCGCGACCGTCGCGCGCGTCCACGGTGCCCACATCGTCGAGGGCAGGCCAGACAGCTGCCGAAGCAGTGGCGCCACGAAGACATGCAGTGCGGTGGCGCAGGACACAGGATTGCCGGGAAGGCCCACGACAATGCAGCTGCCAATCCGGGCAGCCAGAAGCGGCTTGCCAGGCTTCATCGACACCTTCCAGAACAGGATGGTCCCGCCTGCACGGACAATGGCATCCTGAATGATGTCGCGCATTCCCACGCTGACGCCGCCCGACAGCACCAGCAGATCAGACGCGTCCGTGCCGCCCAGCACTGCATCAACGGCATCGGGCTCATCGCCCACGATTCCCAGGTCGACGACATCTGCCAACCCGTGCTGGTTGAGGGTGGATCGCATCAGAATGCGATTGGCGTCGAATACCTGTCCGGGGTTCAGTTCTGCAGCGGCGCCGGGAGATTCGGGCGGATTGACGACCTCTGCACCGGTCGCCGCGATCGCCACACGTGGTCGCCGATACACGTTGACGCTGCCGACGCCGGCGGCCGAGAGAAGTGCGGCGCGGGTTGGTGTGATTCGGGTGCCGGACGGAACCAGCAGTGAGGAGGTTGGGATGTCTTCGCCTGCGCGGCGAATGTGGGCGCCCAGCGTCGCAGGTTCGCGCACGCCGATCGTCTCGCCGCAGTGCGCCCATCCGGTTGTCTGTTCGACCGGAACGATCGCGTCGGCCCACGCCGGTACAGGTGCGCCTGTCATCACAGCGACGGCCTGCCCTGCAGTCAGCTCGCCGGTATGCGCACCATCGCCGGCCATGGTCAGCGCTGCAATTGTCAGTCGTGCGGGGGCGTCGTTGGATGCATGCGTCGTATCGGATGCGCGGACGGCAAATCCGTCCATGGCGCTGTTGTCGAATGGTGGCAGCGGAACGTGTGCGTGCACATCGCTGGCGGTTACTCGACCGAGGGCATCGCTGAGCCGAACACTCTGTTCAGCTGGGGCGCCGTTGTGTATGCGGGCGGCTTCGCCGCTGAGGATTGACCATGCGTCGTCGATCGAGATCATGGGGGCAGAATAGCCCGCCCGACCGCGTCATGCGCCTCTGTCGAGGAGTACCATCAAGTCTGATGAGCACGGCTGTGGACACAATCCGTGAATGCGTACCGGCGGAGGCCGTAACCGCGATGGCAGCGGGTGCCATTCTGATTGACGTTCGTGACGGTGCCGAAGTGGCAGTCGTCTCGATCCCTGACGCCGTGTCGGCGCCAATGTGCTCGACAGTTGAAGTCGTCGCGGTGACTGTTGCTGACCGTGACCACCCCGTGCTCGTGATCTGCGCAAGCGGGTCTCGAAGCCGCCGCGCCGCGGCGTCGCTCAATGCAGCAGGATTTGGCAACGTGCACAGCGTGAAGGGTGGCATCGTTGCCTGGGAGGCACACGGGCTTCCGACCATGCGATCCGGTCGCAAACATGACGGCATTGCCCTGACACCTGATCAGGTCGACCGGTATGCCCGGCACCTGGCCTTGCCGAGCATTGGCGCAGCCGGCCAGCAGCGAATGTGCAACGCCCGGGTACTGGTGATCGGAGCCGGCGGGCTCGGATGTCCGGCACTGATGTACCTTGCCGCCGCAGGGATCGGAACGATTGGTGTTGCCGACGACGATGTGGTCGATCGCTCCAATCTTCAACGGCAGGTTGCACACACCGATGACCGCGTTGGATCCAGCAAGGTTGATTCGGTACGCGCGTCACTGAACGCGCTCAACCCCGACATTGAGATCGTCGGATACAACACTCGCGTTGACGCACAGACGATTGCAGCGCTGCTCGACTCTCGATGGGACGTCATCGTCGACTGTGTCGATTCGTTGGACACGCGCTATGCCGTGAACGACGCCGCAGTGACGCGGGGAATACCTGTCGTTCACGGTGCGGCCGCCTCGTTCGAGGGGCGCTTGACCGTTCTGGGGCACGACGGCGGACCCTGCTACCGATGTATCTGGCCCGAGCCAGTGTCAGCAGGGCTCGCCCCGAACTGCGCAACTGCAGGTGTTCTTGGCGTCGTCCCCGGGGCCATTGGCGTGATGCAGGCGGGCGAGGTGCTCAAGCTGGTCACCGGCGTTGGCGAGCCGCTCTCGGGAACGCTGGTCGTGTACGACGCGCTATCGACCGAGTTGAATCGATTTGCCGTGCGGCGCAATCCTGCCTGCCCGACGTGTTCGACTCTCGAGCGTGGTCAATGAGTCCGGTGGCGCCGCCGTCACAGGTTGTCGAGTGTCCCGCTCCTGCGGAGGCGCTCACAGCGCGCGCTGTGCAGCGCGCCGTTGCTGCAACGAGGTCAGACGGGTGTGAGCGCGTTGTACTGGGCCTCGGGCACTGCCTACAGACGTCGGCATTCCGCAACATTGCCAATACCGCGGATCACCCTGTTCGTGAATTTTCGGTTGACCCAGCAGCGCTGGTGCGAATCATCGGGTCGTTGCCCGACGGGCACGACCTGACATGTACCGTGCATACACATCCGGGCCACGATGCGAGTCCCTCTGCTGCCGATATCGACCTGGTCGCGCAGTGGCCGCGCGCAACGCACGTGATCATCGCGGCCGGTTCGCCACCTGCGGCCGGTGCGTCGCAGGCTGGGACGGCCGATCTGCCCGTTGTAACAGCGTGGCGGGCACGAGGTGGGGCGATATGAAGTGCTCACTGTTGATTGTCAGTGATTCGCGGACAGCCGGCACAGCGGAGGACACGGCTGGTCCCGCGTTGCGCGACCTGCTGGAGGATGCCGGGCACGACGTCGACGGCCCGCATCTGATTCCGGACGAGCGGGAACAGATCGCCCAGGCGCTGCAGGAGTATTCCGTCGATGGATCGTTTGATCTGATCGTCACAAGCGGTGGAACCGGAGTGGGGCCGCGGGATGTCACGCCCGAGGCGACGTTGGATGTGGTCGATTGCGAGCTCCCCGGTCTGGGCGAGTTGATGCGCACGCACGGGGCGGCATCGACCGCCCACGCATGGCTGTCGCGGGCAACCGCCGGTCGCCGCGGAACGACCATCATCGTCAACCTTCCTGGAAGTGTTCGAGGCGCCGTTGATTCGCTTGAGGTGGTGCTACCACTCCTGCAGCACGCACGTCACGTTGCCGGTGGCGGTGGGCACGCAGGCAGCTGACGAACCGGCTTCGTCCTAGTGGAAGTGATTGATCGCGCTCTTTGCGCCCTGCATGAATCGCGGTGCCACGGCAGCGGCGCACAGCAGCAGCCCGGTAGTTGCAGCAGCATCGGCAACGTTCATCGAAAAGCGTGCGTCGCCAGGCAGAAACGTTGGTTCGATCCAATCGGTGACGGTGCCGCGCGTCAGCGCCTCAACCGAGTTGCTCAACCCGCCGAGCATCAGTCCACCGCCGATCGCTGCGGCAATACTGCCTCGTGAATATGCCAGTGCACCCAGTGCGATCGCCGGGGCGGCTACCAGTGAAATGCCTGCCGTCAATGGGCGGTACTGCGCGCCGCCCCCCAGTGCCAACCCTTCGTTTTCGTAGTGAGCGATGCGAAATGGTCCCGGCGTAGACAGCGTGCGACCATCGGCGGGCTCATCCCGATAGGCCTGCTTGCTCAGCTGGTCTGCCACGGCAGTGGCAGCGGCAATTCCGCCGATGAGTGCAAGGTTGCGAATCACATGCCGTCCGATCGTCTCCGCCCATCTATCGCAGTTCGACCGCAACGGGTTTCGGGCGATCGCGGGCTATGCGGGCCGGGTCGTGGCCCACTGCGGTCGGCTGGCCATCACAGAGGAATGGCGAAGTCAGACCTCGGGCAGCTATGTCCAACTGGTGCGGGCCAGGCAGGGTGCAAGTGGCGAGAGTGTGCTACTTCGCAGGGTCGGTTCGTGCCAGTGATTCAGATCGCCTGGCTCGGCACATGATGTGTTGCAGTCGGGTGGGGACAACACATCACCAAGGAGATGGCATGGACGCCACGACTTCAGTAACACCGCTGCGATTCGCCCGAATGGGCGCACCCACTGCAGCTCGGCCAACGATGTACATCGGTGACATTGGCGGCGGGTATTCGGGCAGCTACGGTGGTGGATCATCCACCTATACCCCGACTCCAACTCCGAGCCCAACCCCAGCCCCCACACCGTCAGGGCCGGTTTCCAACGCAGTCGAAGCAGTGTGCCAGGCGCTGTTCAAGAAGGTTTCGCCTGGTGAAGTCTCGTCCATCCAGAGCGAAGCGTCATCGATTGCATCGCAGACGGGCACCAAGATGAACTTCAAGCAGCGGCCTGCAGACGGTGGCCGAGTTGAGGTTGGCGTCCAGTTCTGTGGATCGCAGTACGACGTCGAGCGCGCACTGTCGATGCTCAAGGCATAGCCAGGGTACGTCTGCCGCCCCCGTCGCCGCGGATCCAGGTGCTGCCGTCGTGGCGGTAGCTGCCGCGAGTGGCGGGGGCGGTGCAGTACAGTCGCTGTTACGAGAGGGTGCCAACGGGGGTTGGCATCGGCCAGTCGAGAGGGAATTCGAATGACACTCGTTGCTTCACCTGTTCTTCCGCGAATGAAGTCGCCTGTCCAGGGTGCGGTCGCCGCTCAGCCGTTGGCTGCTGATGCGTTTCGTGGGGAAGGGCAGATCTGCAAGGCTTTCTTCAAGAAGATGGACCGCTATGAGGTCGATCGCACGCGTCACGCCGCGGAGATGATCGCCCGTCGCACCAACACCGATGTCGACTTCAAGGTCAACCCTGGGCCGTACGGCCGCGTTGAGCTGGGAGTCCGCTTCTGCGGCTGGGAGCACGATGTGCAGCGGGCCTGGCACATGCTCGTGGGCCAGACTCGCTAGTTCTCAGTCCGCGC
>CAYNNW010000049.1:0-3551 GCA_964398435.1 uncultured Gaiellales bacterium
CGGCAGAAGCCCACGTATGAAGCGACCGCCATCATGCTGGCTGGACAGGGCGAGGGCATTGCGAACCTTGAACTCGTCGGTGCAGCCCAGCAGGCTGCCGAGACACTCGCCAGCATCGCCTCGGACAGGGTCGTGCTCGAGCGGACGATCAGCCGCACGGGCGCCAATATCACCCCGAAAGAATTGGCAGACAACACACGGGCTGTCGCGCCCAGCGGATCCCAGAAGATCGAGATCACCGTTTCCGATCACAATCCCCGCCGCGCTGCCATGCTGGCAAATGGGATTGCACGCTCGTTCACCGAGCTGATCGTCGACAGCAAGGCCACCCGCCTCAATCTGTCGGCGACGGTGTGGCAGCCAGCACGGGCTCCGGTTGAGCCGGCTCGTCCCCGGACCAAGCTGAATGTGGTCGTTGCGATGATCCTTGGGCTCGTCCTTGCGGGCAGCATCGCCTCGGTGCGCCGTCAGTTGCGCAGCCCGTGGCGCGACGAGAATGACGTCGAGCGCGCTCTCGATCTGCCGGTGCTTGCCGTGATTCCGGAGGCGCCGCGAAGAACCCGTCGCCGATCGACGGTGGGGGGCTGAGACAGTGAGTGAGCCAACTACATCACCTCGTCGCCCATCGCCGCCACGCGAATACATTCGCGCGCTGCTGGGGCCCGATGAAATGAGCACGGCCCGTGCAGAGTCCTACCGGATTCTGCGGACGAACCTGCAGCTGCTCGATCGAGAGGGATCATGCCGTGTCGTGCTGATCACCTCAGCCGGGCGCGGCGAGGGCAAGAGCGTCACGACAGCCAACCTGGCATTGACGCTGGCTCACGCCGGACTTCGGGTGCTTGTCATCGACGCCGACCTTCGGCTTCCCACGCAACACCGCCTGTTTGGCGTTCCCGACAGTCAGACAGGCGTTGTGCAGCGATTGGCCGATCTGACCAGCGGTGCAGCGGAGAGCAATGAGTTTGACACGGATGGCGTGACGCCCCTGCCCGATGTGGCGTTCACAGCCGCCGAGAATCTCTGGGTGCTTCCGTCCGGTGCTGCCACCGACAAGCCGGCCGAGTTGCTGGGATCCGAGGCATTCCAACTGCTTCTTGAGGAAGCTCGCGCGTCCTTCGACTATGTACTGGTGGACTGCTCACCCGCGGGGCTGGTGACGGACGCGACCCTTGCAGCAGCGGGTGTCGACGGTGTGCTGCTGGTGCTCGCGCACGGCCAGGATCACCGTCGATTCGTGCGCCGAACCGTGCATGAGCTCTCCAAGTCAGGAGCGGTACTGCTGGGCATCGTGCTCAATCGCTATCCACGTCGCCGTGGACGACGTGGCGACCGCGCCTATCTTGGCGGCGAGTACTACGGCCGAAAGTAGTCTCAGAACGTGCTCAACGGATTGAGCTCGTGCGCGCGGCGCGATTCACGCGCGGCGAGCTTCGGCCTTCCACGGTCCTTCCAATAGGAGGCTGCATAGTCGTGCGCCACCCAGTCCAGAGGCGCCATGCGAACCTGGGCACGAATTGCGCGGTCAGCCTCGCGCTGTCGTCCATACCGCTCAGCGATCGCCGCGTGCTGACGGGCAATCACCGCGTCATGTGGTCGGAACGATCGGGCATGCCGAATGGCAGTCAATGAGCGTGCAGATCCGGCACGATCCAGCGAGCGGGCACGGGCGGCCCATCGATCACCGATCCACTGACTCCCCAGCGGCAACAGCAGCACGAGAAGTAGGCATGCAACGACTGCCCGGCCCGCACGACGCGATGGTGACACAGCGTCCGCGCGCTGGGGGCGCTCCCCTACCGTTGCCTGCGCACACGTCGCCCCGGCAACCAGTGCCACCGGCAACGTCACCGCGGGAAGCTGCCAGAACCACTCGAGCTGCATCTGTGCCGCCCATGCGGCGGTCAGGGCTGCTCCAGCCGCGATTTCTCCGCGACAGGCCAGCGCATCGGCATCGCGGATATCTCGATGACGCCATGCTCCACTGACACATGCCGCAGCGAGCGCAGCAGCAAGCACACCCAGGGGCACAATGCCGATAAGCCCACGTTCGGCCAGAACCTCCAACGGGAAGTTGTGCGGCTGGCGCACCCAACCGGCATCGCGACGGCGATGCTCGTAGTAGAAGTAGACCCAGTTTCCTGCTCCCACGCCGTGCAGGGGCTCGCTCTTCCAGGCTCTGACTGCCGTACTCCACAACTCGAGCCGACCGTTGTTGGAGACATCCACGTATCGGGACGATCCCTGCCCACCACCCGATCCACGGAACTCCCGCTCCATGCGGTCGAGCCGATCCGAGACGGCCCCCGCGCGCGAGATCGCAACAGCAACTGCCCCACACAGCGCCACGACAACAACGACCAGTGCCACTCGTGAAACAACCAGCGCCACGCGTGGTGGCACGACCCGTTCCAGTATCGAGATCAGGGCGGCAGCCACCGCCGAGACGGCAACGGTCACGATGACCGCCCGCACAACGGCATGGCGAAGTGCGGCAGCAACGACCTCGTCGTCATTCCAGGCCGAATAGACCCCGTTGAGCGTGTGCCACTGCAGGGCGATCACGGCCGCCACCGCAAGCGTCAGCGCCACACCGCGAAAGCGGACGGGCGAGAGCAGCGCCCAGACGAGCAGCCCTGCAGCACATGCGATTGCAGTGCCGCGCGACTGCAGCGGGATCGACATGGCAGCGGCGAGGCCGACCACACCGCCTGCCACAATTCGTTCCGGCAGACGCAGCCGTTGATCTGTTGCTGCCCACAGTGCCAGCAGGGCAGTTGCACACATCAGGCTCCCTGCAGCGTTGTGGTAGCCAATTCGTGCAATCAGCTGCCCCTCGTGCACCACACCTGCGCGGCCCACATACAGGTCGCATGCAGCAATCACCGATGTCAGAGCACCGCCACCGACGAGCACCCGCTTGAGCGTTGTGGCACTGCCGAAGCGGCGGTGCGACTCCCAGGCAAGCGTCAGGGCGGCGGCATAGATCAGACCCCGCACCGACTCATCGATCCCCGCCTGTTTGTCTGACGCCCAGACAATCGAGAGCGCAGCAGTTGCTGCCAGCATCCACGATGCCGCGACTGCACCGATCGAGAGAACCGCCGTGCTGCGGCTCGGGAATGGACGGCGCCCGGCACTCGCCACGGCAACAAGGCAGAGCATGATGCCCACAACGAACAGTGCTGCGGGAAACAGCGTCGACGGCCGATACCCGCTTCCGCTCTGCGCAAGCACCACAGCCACCAGAACCGGGAGCCCAACGAGCGGAATCGACGCAAGCGCCTCGACCCTGCGATCACGGCCACCCGACCCGGATACTTCGGTTGCTAGCATCAGACGAGTATTTCACGCCACATGCGGCGCATTCCTGTCACGCATGTCGTGACCCGCCGGCCGAAGATGAACTCCGCGCCCAACATACGCTTTGATCCTGCTGCGCACGTGGTCGTCCTGTCACCACACCTCGACGACGCCATACTCGACTGCTGGACCGTGGTTGCACGCGAACCGAACGTCACCGTGGTCAACGTCTTTGACGGAATTCCGCG
>CAYNNW010000049.1:3651-9721 GCA_964398435.1 uncultured Gaiellales bacterium
ACGACCTGGAATCCACCGTGGGCCCGGTACTCCGTTGCGGATGCGCGGCGTCTTGCCACGGACCTTGCTCAGCTGATTCCTGCCGCGGGCCGCATCGTGCTGCCCGCAGGGATCGGCGCACACCCCGACCACGTGCTGCTGCGCGAGTCGGTCTACCTGCTGACGCGGGCAGACGATGCTCCGCCGGTCACCTACTGCGCGGATCTCCCCTACGCTTTGCGGTTCGGACCGTGGCCCGAGATTCGTGCGAGCCACGAGCCCCAGCGGGATGCGGATGTGCTGACGTTACGAATGTGGCAGACCGATCTGGCACACAGCCGACCTCGGCTCCAGACCGATGCTGCAGTGGTCTGCGCACTGAACGCGGCCGAGATCGATGCAAAGCGGCGGGCAATCCAGTGCCACGCCACCCAGGTCGATGCGCTCGATCAACTCGCCGGCGGCAGACTGTTGACCGACGACACGCTGGGATACGAGGTGTTCTGGCACGTCGATGCGGGTACGCTCGACCAGTAGTGCGGGAAACTGGCGCGCGCGGAATACGCGTGCGCGTGGCCCGTGCGCGACACTCGCTCGAAGACTCCTAGCCGACCGATGACCTCCCCACCTCGCAGCCGCGCCCGCCATCGTCCAGCCGGACCGTGGTTCGTGCAGCAGCCAGCCGCTGGCTTCGTCGACCGGATCGCGATGGTCGCGATGGTTGTGGCGGCTGCTCTCGGCGCCGCTTCACTGGCCGTTGGCGCACCGGTCGCACTGACAGCTGCGGTAGTGCCAGTCGTCGTCGTGGGTACGCTGGCGCTCAGCGGTTCCCGAACGCTTGGCCGCGTTGCCGCAGCTGTGCTTGCCGGGTTGCTGATCGGATACATGTTCCTCGGGCGCGGCTTTGCACATCTGGGCGTGGGGCCCGTATACGTTGGCGAGGCGGCGATTGCGCTTGGCGTGTGCGCCGCGCTGATGGCGCTCCGGCAGATCGCAACGGTGCTGGCGCGTCCCGCACTGATCGCCTTCATCTGCTTTGCCCTGCTGGGCGCTGCGCGAACTGCCCCGTTTGTCTCGAGCGCCGGTGTCGATGCACTTCGAGATGCAGCCCTCTGGTACTACCTCATCGTCGGAGTGCTGGTCGGATGGATGATCCGAACGCGATCTGACATCGAACGAGTGCTCACCGTGCTCGGCAGACTCCTGCCCTGGCTGCTGCTCTGGATTCCCGTTGCCTATCTGCTGGATCACGCCGCACCGCACCTGGTACCAACGGTCCCCGGCCCGGACGACACGCCGATCGTAGGCTTCAAGGCCGGAGACATGTCCGTGTTCGTCGGAATCGCCATGGCGATGCTCCTGCTCTTTCGCGACGTCCCCAACATCCTGCCCGCCCGCTGGCCAATGCCGGTGATCTGGACGATGTGCGCAATAGATTTTCTGATGCTGGCCACGCGCAATCGAGGTGGCCTGGTTGCGGTCAGCATCGGCCTGGCATTCGTGCTGGCACTCAAACCACGCCTGCACGTCCTGCAGGGATTCGCTGCCCTGGCAGTCATCGTCTCGCTCTTTCTGGTACTCGACGTGCGCATCTCGCTGCCCAGTGGCCGCGAGGTGTCCATTCAGCAGCTGTCCTCCAACATCACGAGCATCGCCAATGGCACTCGAGCATCGGACGGCGAACTGGCCGGCACGACGTCCTGGAGGATCAACTTCTGGACTGACATCGCCGACGATGCACTGCTGGGAGACGCCCGCTGGGGTGGGCACGGCTTCGGACTCAATCTCGCCGACTACTACGGATACCAGCCCAATGCCGACGGGTCGCTGCGGAGCCCACACAATGCAACGATGACGGTCATTGCCCGAATGGGACTTCCCGGACTCGTGCTCTGGATTGCAGCAAATTCAATCTACTTTGCGCTTCTGCTGAGGGCATGGTGGCGAACGCGGCAATGGCATGACCGATTTCCATCAGCGGTATTCGCACTGCTGGCCGCACACCTGGTCATGGTGATGCTCAATTCCTCGTTCGATCCCTATCTTGAAGGCCCCCAGGGCGGCGCCTGGTACTACGCCTCGATCGGGATGGGAAGCAGTGCACTCGCAGTCCTGACGCGACGACGCGCTGAACACAGTGACGCAGGCTCGGGCGATGCCGCCATTCCACGATATATACCACCATCGAACCGTGACACGTTGAGCGCGACATGAGGGTTCTGGTCGTTCATGCACGCTACCGCCAGCGCGGCGGTGAAGATCTGGTCGTCGACAATGAAGTCGCGCTGCTGAACGGCCACGGAATCGATGCGCGCCTGTTTGAGGCACACAACGAGGACCTGGAGAAGATGTCCGCCCTTCGCGCAGGGGCTCAGGCAATCTGGAATCGCGATGCCTGCCGATCGATTGCCGACGCGATAGAGAACATGAACGCCGATGTCGTTCATGTTCACAACACCTTCCCCGTACTGTCGCCCGCAGTGATCCGCGCTGCGCATCGCAGCGGCGCAGCAGTTGTACACACCCTTCACAACTATCGAATTGGCTGCCCGTCGGCCCAGCTTCTGCGCGACGGCGTCCATTGCGAACTGTGCCTGGAACGACGTATTCCAACTCCCGCCATCCGCTACCGCTGCTTTCACAACAGCACGGCGCGCTCTGCGATGGCAGCGGGGGTGGTGGCCGTGCACCGCGCGTTCGGCACCTGGACACACGACGTTGATGCGTTCATCGCGGTCTCGCAGGCACAACGCAACCTGATGATCACGGCGGGCCTGCCCGCATCACGGATGCATGTGCGCGCACATTTCCTGCCGGATGCGAGCATCCCCGAAGACCCGGGCGAACCTGGAGCGTCCCTGCTCTACGTCGGTCGCCTCAGCCCGGAAAAGGGCGTTGACGTGCTGATCAATGCTGCAGCATCGGCCGCACCAGAGATTATCGCGTCGGCGGGACCAGGCAACACATCACCACTGGAGGTCGTAATAGCGGGCGATGGACCTCAACGAAAGAACCTGGAATTGGCTGCGCGGGCAGCCGAACTCAGTAGCGACCATCGTGTGCGCTTCACCTTCCTCGGTCATTGCTCTGCCGACGAGCTGAATCACCATCGGCGAGACGCTCGCGCCATTGTGATTCCATCCGTCTGGCAGGAGCCGTTCGGAATGGTTGCAATCGAAGCCGCAGCCCACGCCCGGCCCGTCATCGCTGCACGCTCCGGCGCGCTCCCCGAAATTGTTGAGGAAGACACAACGGGACTCATCGTGGAGCCAGGTAATGTGCAGGACTGCGCAGCTGCGATTACTCGACTGTTCACGATCGACGAACTCGCGCTCAGCCTTGGCGCGGCCGCACGAACACGGTGCGAAGCACGGTACACCGCCGGCCCAGCAATTGAGTCGCTTCGCGTTATCTATGGGCTGGCGATCGAGGCCCGACAGTCTTCCCGAACACATCAACAATTGGCAGGAGCAGATCGATGACGGGCACGCCACCCACCAATGATTCGCGAACAGCAGCACTGCCGACGACGCCCGTCATCGGGATCGACGTAACAGCTGTACGCCGACTTGACCTCGCACACCACCTGATTGCCGAGGCGCGGCATCACCGCTCGACCGCCGTTGTCATCGCCAATACCCACGTACTCGTCACCGCCCGTCGCGAGCCCGACTACCGAGATGTACTGACCCGCGCTGACGTCGTGACCCCCGACGGCATGCCGCTTGTCTGGGCACTTCGTCAACACGGCCATCGAGCCCAGAATCGTGTTGATGGTCCAACACTGATGCTGGACATGTGTGAACTTGCATCAGGCGATGCACCCCTTCCGATATTCCTGTTTGGCAGTACCGACGAGGTATTGAGCCGGCTGCAGGAGCAGCTGCACGACCGGTTTCCATCGCTCGTCATTGCTGGCGCCTGGTCACCGCCATTTGCACCCCCGACTGAGGAGTCACTCGCAGCAGATGCGGCGCGTATCGCCGACAGCGGCGCGGCGATCGTTTTTGTGGGGTTGGGGGCCCCAAAACAGGAGCGTTGGATGGACGCCCAGCGCGGCCGCATCGATGCCGTCATGGTTGGCGTGGGTGCAGCTTTTGACTTTCACGCTGGCCTGCTCAACCGCGCTCCCGGATGGATGCAGCGCAGCGGCCTCGAGTGGATATACAGACTCGTGCAGGAGCCCCGAAGGTTGTGGCGCCGCTACCTCGTCAATAACACACTCTTTCTGTGGTGGTGGCTCGTGCGGCGGTCAACGCGGTGACGGACCACGCCTCACACGACCACCCGCTCCTGCTGATCGCCACGATCATGCGCCACCGCGGTGCGACCGGTGTGCAGACGCACATCAATGACTACGCGGAAGTGGCCGCAGAATCACGACACGACCTCGATGTCGAGGTCATCAGCGCCTGGGATGCAGGCTGGTGGTGCCCCCTGCTGTTCCTGCCACGAGTCCTGCTACGAGCAATTGGATGCCGGGATCTGGCAGTTCGATGGTACGTTCGCAGCCACATGATGGCACTGGCAACGGCGCTGCGTCGTCGGCTGGCCCGGACATCCAATAGACCAGTGGTCATCCATGCGCAGGAACCACAGAGCGTTGTCGCCGCGACGCGCGCGTGTGCCCGCTCATCCACGACGGTCGATGCGATCGGACTGACCGTTCACTTCAACGAATCCATCGCTGACGAGTGGGTCGAGAAAGGCGAGATCTCGGCCAATGGTGCCGCATGGCGACTGCTTGACAGCATTCAGACCGAAGCCCTTCGGGACGTCCGATTTGTCATCTTCGTTTCACAATGGATGTTGGACCACCTGCGGACTCGCCATCCGGAACTGGACGATGTGCCACATACAGTCATACACAACGGAGTTGAGATTCCCGCAGAAGCGATGCTGCCGACCGACGATTTTGAGGCCATCGGCGATCTGATTGCCATCGGAACACTTGAGCGTCGCAAGAATCAGTCGTACCTGCTCGACATCCTGTGGCAGTGTCACCAGCGAGGACACCCATTCACTCTGACCCTGGTTGGGGGCGGACCGGACGGTCCGATGCTGGAACGGCGAATTCGCGAACTCGGGTTGAGCGGCGCTGTAACGCTAGCCGGCCCGGTTGCAGGTGCCGCCACGATGATTCCACGCTTTCGCGCACTGGTACACGGCGCGGCACGCGAGAATTTCTCAGTCACAATTCTTGAGGCGCTCGCCGCCAGCCGACCGGTCTGCGCACCCGCAGTTGGTGGAGCAGTCGAAGCACTTGATGACGCCGTCGATGGCAGGCTGTGGCCAATCTCAGACCCTGAGCGCGCGGCGTCGATGTTGATTGAACTGCTCGATCCGGATCGCTGGCTCGAAGCCTGCGCCGCAGCCGGCCGAAAAGCCCAACGGTTTGATCGGCAGACCACCTACGCTGCCATGGCTGCCTTTGCGCTCTCACATGCAGAGGTGGATCATGGGTGATCTACGGATGCGCTGGGCGCTTGCTGACCAGGCCCTGACGAGTGGCATGAACTTTCTGACCGCGGCGATCATCGGGCGTGGCCTTGGCATCGAAGGATTCGGCCTGTTCACGCTCGCCTGGCTTGTAGTGCTGCTCGCCGGGAGCATCCAGGGCGCACTCATTGTTTCTGCGCTCATGAGCCTGGGTCCAATTCGCCGCAGAGATTTCGGCGACAGCTACTTCGCCGCTGTCTGGAGGCACCAGCTTGTCCTTGCGGCAGCGTGCAGTGTTGCGTCGGTGCTCGGCTGTCTGATCTGGGCTGCGCTCCCGATTGATTCAAGCCCCACAATCATGCTCGCTCTGGCGCTGGCGAGCGCCGTGGGGACGTACCAACTACAAGACTGCGTACGTCGCTATCTATTCGTTGTGGAGCGTCCGCGTCGCGCTTTCATTGGCGACGCAGTTTCGTACGGCGGCCAGGTCGGAGCGCTCATTGCTGCCTTCTCAATAGCCAGTGTCTCGATCGCAGAGGTGCTCGGGATCATCGCCCTGACAACTGCGATTCCACTGGTTGTCACCAGTGCCCCACTTCGAGCAATAGCCTTCAGCCCCGTGACCGAGCTGCGGGTTCGGATTGAACACGCC
>CAYNNW010000050.1:0-9636 GCA_964398435.1 uncultured Gaiellales bacterium
CGCACCAGCGCGCGGCGTCCGGCGGCGTGTCCTCGGCGGGGGGGCTGGCGGTCGGCGTGGAGCTGGGGGGCGCGGGCTGCTCGGTCATCGGGGGTCCTGCTGGTCTCGTACGTGTGCGGGCGCGTGAATTGCGCAGGGTACCACCGTCTGCAGGCTGTCGGATGAGCTCTGTGATCGACGTTCCCGCTGCTGAGTTGTGTCACGTATGCGTTGCAGATCCTTGACGATCATGCACTTGTAATGGTTCATTTGCTGTAGGGACAATACGTTAGGTATGGACCTCAGATGCAATCCCTCACCAGTGACCACCGCCCCCATAGCGTTGAAGACCCGGCAGCCGAGCCGCTCTTCATGTCTGCGCATCCGCGGGAAACTTCCTGCTCTCAGAATGAATTGTGGGCAAGCAACGGTCGAGTTCGTGGCGGCGCTTCCCATCATTGTGCTGGCGGGACTTCTTCTGGTTCAGGTTGCGTGCTATCCCGTCGCAGCTGCGGTGGCCGAGCTGACGGCCAGCAGGGCTGCCCGCGGACATGCAGCCGGCGCCGCGGGTCGGGACCGGGAATCGCGACTGTGCTCGACCGATCGGCGTTCCGGTCGTGGCACACCCCAAGGATTTCTCACAACCGTGACGCGCTGTCGACGGGGCGATCTGACCGACATTCGCATCGAGGTACGTCCGCCGGGCATCGTGCCGATGCTGTCGCCGCCACCTCTTCGATCCCATCGGCTGGTCGGGGCGTTGTGAGCCGTGAGGTCGGGCAGGCGTCGATTGAGATTGTGGGCAGCATCCCGCTGCTCGTTGCATGCGGCCTTGTCGCGCTCGATGCCAGTGGGCTGGTTCGCGACCGGATTGCCGCAACCGAGGCAGCATCGCGTGCTGGCCTCGCAGCCGCAGGAGTCACCGTTTCCGCCGGACGATGCAGTGACGGATCACTGCCACGGGTCGTATCCCGACGCTCGGCAGCCATGGAAGGCAATCGGAATACCGGAGCGGGCACGGATGCCCGCTCCGGCTTCACCGCCCGGTGCACATTCCGAGGCGCCATTCTCGGCCGAATCGGTACGGGTCCCGTCACCGTTTCGTCGACGGCGCACACGGAGGCCGGGGCATGAGGCAGGTGCACGTTCTGGTCTCAGTTCGGCTCGAGGACGAGCGGGAGTATGCCGCTGCCGTTGCCGACATTGCCGACGTCTACCGCTTCGAATCCAACATCGAAGCATTCGAGCGACTGACCTCGGCCCAGGCGCCTGTCGACCTGCTGGTGCTGACGCCCTGGCAGGACAACTCGCCCTTCAACGAGCCCGCCGCAGACCTTGCACGTCGTCTGACCGGCACCCCGCTGGGGCAGACATCGAACCTGGCTGGATTGCGTGTAGCGATTGTCGATCCCGAAGCGCGCGCGTTCGAGGATCAGCGCACGGTCCGGGTGCCAGCGCTTGCAGATGTTGCCGCGTGGGTGGTCTCTGGGCAGGTCCCGGTTGTCGAGCCGGCTGGTGTGGACATCGCTACTTCGAGCCCAGTCGAGGGCCCGTCATGTGGCTCGTTCGATACCGAGCTTTCGCTGTCGCCGCAGATGCCGGATGGCGAGGACCTTCACTCAGTCTTCGAGCCGGATGTGATTCCCGGCGGCGGTGTCGAATCACTCATCGAGATGTTGTGGAACGACGACGCAGCGCCTCAGCCTGCAGCGCCACAGCGACGCGCACACACGCCGGTCGTTTCCGGCGGAGGCGCAGCGCAGGCTGCTCCAGCACGGCGCAAAGCGCCCAAGGCCCACGTTCGGGCCAGGCGAAGCGGTCCCGCACAGACGGGGCGATCCCATCGCAAAGCATCGGCAGTGCGAGCCGCAATGCAGATTGCCTCCAGCAGCGACACACCAGACCGACTGTTCGTATCGGATGCTCCGGTTTCAGCGGCACACGTCAATGCAGCGGCGGTGCCGTTGCAGGTTCATGCGGGAATGGCGCCAGTCGCCGCACCTGCACCGCACGCAGCTGGCTATCCGGTTCCATACGCGGCGCCGCACCCGGCTGTCGTGCACGCCGGATATCCGGTTGCTGCACCGCATGGCTATCCCGTTGCAGCACCACACGGCTACCCTGGTGCCGCGGCACATCCAGGCTGGGCCGCAGCGCCAGGCATGTACCACGGTGGATATGCGGCACCGTCGCGAGGGTTCCTCTCATCGACCTCAGGGCCAACGTACGCACCAATCGAACGCGAGGTCGTCGAAGCACCACCGCTCGAACCCGCCGCGCCGGTCAGTGTGGGTCAGCCCGCCTACCGCGGCGGCGGAACGCGAACGCTGCGGCCGTCGGCAATGCACTCACCGGCGCGATCGGCCGGTCAACTGGGTGCGACGTCAACAGACACCGCAACCGCGAACGCGGCCGATCCTGTTCTCTCCTGGCACTCCAGCACGTCGGGATATTCGGCGTCGGCCCATCAGCCGCAGTCGCCACAGGCTCAGGAAGCCCCAGCGGCCCAGGTCCAGGTACCGGTTGCCGCTACACCAGTTCCAGCACCGATGCCTGCCAGCACTCAATCGTGGCCGCACGCAGACGTTCAGAACGGTTACGTGACACCAGCCGGACATCACACGGCCGTTCAGAGCGGTCCCGCGGACGACGAGCCCTTCGGTGGGGCGGATCGCATACTCGCGCTGCAGGACGAGCGCGACGGCGTGCAGTTCGGCTAGACCTGTCCGACCACACAGGTTCCGCGCTTCCACTGATTCTGGGCATTGTCCTGCTCTTCGCATCTGTACTGGCGCTGTCAGTTGCCTGCGCGCGACTCTGGATCGTTGCCAGCGAACTGGACCAGGCAGCATTGATGGTTGCCGCCGGCATCGCCAGAGGATCTCTCGACCCCGTCACTGACATCACGTCGGCGCGTCACCTGGCTCGGGTGAACGGAGCGGATGAGTTGAGCATTGACCTGGCCGGAGCGCATCCCATGATCACGGCACGATCCCGGGTGCAGCTGCTGCCCGGGATTCGCAGAACAGTCGTCGGTCGTGTGTCGCTCGAAGAGCTGGGAATCGTGGCACCGGTCGGATCAAGTGCAACGAGTCCGACTCGTGCAGCGTCGGGCGGTGCATACCACGGACCGCTAGCGAACGTTGATGGCGTTCCCATCTGTCCGCGTGTTGGTGTCGCGTATCGCATCATGCAGTCAACAGCCAAAACGCGCGGGATCGTGTTGAGAGCATCGAGTGGCTATCGATCGGTAGCCGAACAGGCCATTCTCTATTCGCGTTTGGGGCCGCGCCTGGCGGCGCCCCCCGGTCGAAGCCTGCACCACGCCGCAACCGAACTGGACATCCATGTCGGACCGGCGGGCTCACCAATTCACAGCTGGCTTCGTGCCAACGGTCCACGCTTTGGATTCATCCAGCGATACTCATGGGAGCCCTGGCATTGGGGGAACGTGCGGGGGTGTTGACCCGGTTCGATGCAAAGCCGGAGGGCGTCCGGAAACTTGAGCGACTTCCACAGTGCCACGCGTCGGTCGGGGTCTTGTTCGGCAAATAGTGAGAGAACGGTTCCGTGAGTCACGACAGCGATGTCGTCGTCACCGCTTTCGATAGCTCGCCCAATGGCCGCTGCGAATCTCAGCAGCGCCTCGGTCCCGGTTTCGTCACCGAAGCCAGTGTCGTCAGGGTTACGTAGGAGCATTTCCACCTTGGCGGCAAAGTCTTCTGATGACGAGGAGCGACTGACGGAGCCGCGACGGTGCTCGCCGAAGTCGGCATCGATGACAACCTGTAACGACCGGTGGGCTGCAACTATCTGTGCTGTTTCGATGGCCTTGGGTTCAGCGCTCGACCAGATTCGAGAAGCGCTGCCAAAGTCGGCCTTGCGCGAAAATGACTCTGTGGCTGTTCGTCCTGCGTCGGAGAGTGACCACTCCGACGCACGGACACCATGCACAACCTCTGGGTGTGCATGCCGAATGAGAAATAGGTGTCGATGCGGAGTCACCGCGCAATTCGAGCATGTCGCCCAGTCGTGACGCAACCTGAGCGAATTGCGGAACCATTCATGGGAGCCCTGGCACTGGGGGAGTGTGCGGGGGTGTTAGCTCACCTGTTGATGGTGAATACGGAATGTCCACGTCACGCTGGTGGTGCCGGTCGACCGAATATGGTCGATGGCACGGTGGCCAAAGATGAATCCGTAGGTGTTGACGATGGCATCCACTGAGCCGTATTCCTGCACACTGTCCACGTCGAACCAGTCAAAGCCTGCGGCCTTCATCCGTTCCGGATATGACTCGAGGTCGGGAGTCGGGTGACCGATAACCGAGTTGAGATGTCCGCCGTATGCGTGTGGTGCGATGTCGGCAGAGATGATCCAGCCGCCCACGCGAGTTACTCGGCGTGCCTCAGCAATATTCACGCCCGCCGTCGAGCTGATGTAAGCATCGACTGAGTCATCGGGTAACGGAATGTGCTCGCGTGTGCCTGCAAGGAAACTGACGTTCGAAACGCCTTCCCTGCGTGCGTAGTTCTCAGCAACGGCGCGCATCGCGTTTTCCGGTTCGACGCCCACGGCTGTGCCAACATGGCGCGCGAGGCGACATGTTGACCGACCTGTCCCAGCGCCAATGTCAAGAACGTGCATGCCCGTAAGGTCGAATCGCTCGCCAATGACATCGATGCGGTCCGGTTGATAGGGGAACGAGACAAACTCGTCGTAGACATCCGCATAGTCGCGGTAGAGGACATCCCATGCGTGGTCGATACTCGTGGGCCTCCGACCGAACCTCAGGGTGAGGTCAGGAGCATCGGTAATGCCCAATCGTGCACACACGGCATCGGAGACAAGGGTCCGAAGCTCGTCTACTGACGCTGCTTCACGTGTAACAGCGCCATCGAGTGCTGTCGCCGCATATCGGTGGGGAGCTATCTCCTCGACGCGTACATCAATGTTGTCATTCGAGTTCATTGACGTATTGTCACTGGAATCATGAGGGGCGGCAACCTGAGCGAATTGCCGAACCATTCATGGGAGCCCTGGCACTGAGGGAATGTCCACGGGTGTTGATGAGGCGTGCTGGCCCGCAGCCAGCGGTAGGGTAGTTGTATGGAGCCCGTAGAACTTCACGATGGCGTCGTACTTCGAGTAACGAGCCCCGAGCACGCCGAAGCGCTCAGTGCGCGCATGGACCTGGAGGAGCCATGGCTGTCGCCATGGATGACCGTTAATGCATCGCTCGATGCCGTGCGGCAGCTGACCGAGAACTTTGCGCGCGCTCACGAGCGGCGCCGCTCACTGGCATGTTGCATGTGGAGGGGAGACGGCATTGTCGGCGTCTGCAATGCGTTTGATATCGCAGAGGACCACGGTACGGTGGAGTTCGGCTATTGGCTTGCTCGAGCCGAGACTGGCAAGGGGTTAATGACCTCGGCCCTGACTGCGCTCGTGGGGGAAGTCTTTGCGGCGTTCGACGTGCAGCGGGCTGAAATCTTCACTTCCGCTGAAAATGCACCCGCTCGCGCGGTTGCCGAACGCTCGGGGTTTGTCCTCGAAGGGGTGCGCCGGCAATGCGAACGTATTAACGGGAGCGTCGTCGACCATGCGATGTACGGCCTGTTGAAGCCGGAATGGTCAGCGATGGTAACCTGAGCGAATTGCGGAACCATACTTGGGAGCCCTGGCACTGGGGGAATGTGCGGGGCTGTTGAAGGTAGGCTGGGGTATGACCACTGCAGACTTTTACGATGAACTCGCCAGCCACTACGACCTCGTCTTCGCGGATTGGGATGCGTCGATTGAACGGCAGGCCGGCACGTTCACATCCCTGCTTTATTCGTGTGGGGTGACATCGCCAGCGACCGTCTTGGACTGCAGCTGTGGAATCGGCACACAGGCACTTGGACTCGCCAGTCGCGGTTTCGCAGTTACGGCCTCGGACATCAGCTCTGCATCAGTGGGACGCGCGCAACAGGAAGCCGCACGCCGAGGTGCCCAGATAGAAACTCGCGTGGCGGACATGCGGCAGTTGCCGTGGAGGGATGCGTTCGACGCCGTATTGTCCATGGACAATGCTGTAGCTCATCTCCATGACGAGCCTGCGCTCAGTGAAGCCCTCGGTTCGATGTTGTCTGCAGCTAGGCGGGGCGGCGCGCTTGCGTTCAGCGTACGCGATTACCGCTCAATCTTGAACGAGCGGCCACGCGGTACCGTTCCATCACGATTCGAACGTGAGGGGGTGCCACATGTCTACGTTCAGAGCTGGACATGGCGCGAGGACGAGCCCGTATACGACTCCGAGTTGTTTCTCCTGTCCGGGCCAGCGTGGACGGTCGCACATTCAAAGTCGACATTCCGCGCGTGGACGTTGGCCGAACTCACCGCGGCCGCTGAGCAGGCGGGCTGGGGCGACGTAGCCGTCATTGCGCCGGAGGCGTCTGGGTTCTACCAGCCCATCGTTTTGGGGCGTAGACCGTAAGTGCCGGCAACCTGAGCGAATTGCCGAACCATTCATGGGAGCCCTGGTACTGGGGCAATGTGCGGGGATGTTGATGCGTTCCGTGAGAGGATGTCGGCATGTTTGAAGTGGTCGACATTTCAGCTGATGAATGGACCGATTGGCGCGACTTGAGGCTCGCAGCACTTGCTGATGCACCGGAAGCGTTCAACTCGACGTTTGCAGGTTGGGAGAACGCAAACGAGCGACAGTGGCGCGAGAGGCTTGAACGGATGCAGAGTCGGAACCTCATCGCGCGCGTCGATGGACGACAGGTTGGCATGTTGACCGGCGTTCCTCACGACGACCATGTTGAGCTGATTTCAATGTGGGTGGCCCCGGAGTGTCGCGGTTCGGGTTTGGGTGAACTGCTCGTGCGAACAATCTTGTCGTGGGCGGTGCAGCTCGAGAAATCAGTTGTTCGGCTGCGCGTGAAGCGACCCAACGACCCGGCCCGCAGTCTCTACGAGCGTTGTGGGTTCAGGTTTATCGACGCTTGCGGTGATGAAGAGACGCTCGAGTGTCGGCTGGAACAACCAACTCCTGCAACCTGAGCGCATTGCGGAACCATTCATGGGAGCCCTGGCACTGGGGGAGTTTACGCGGATGTTGACTGGACATCCGTAGAATAGAACCGTGGCGATTGTCCTCGATATACCCGAACTCGAACCGGTCGTCGGATCGATCCGCGCGCGGCACGATTGGACAGCAGCACGCGGATTTCCCCCGCATGTCACCCTAGTCGGTGGGACGTTGTATGAGGGGCCGAGTAACTACGAGTTGTTGAAGCACGCCAATGAATTGAGCGCTGCGGTAGCGGCTACCAGTTCGTTTTCGCTTAGCTTCTCGCGACTTCACAGATATCCGGGGGCGCTGGTCCTGCCGGTTGACCCAAATTCTGACCTCGCCTCACTCGCTGAGGTTGTATCCACGGCGTGTGGCGTTCCGTGCCGTCCGGCGTTCCATTCAACTCTGGCACGGGCCGATGACGAAGCTCTCGATGCAATTGAGAACTCATTGGCGGAGTTGCTGCCGCTTGTCGCGACTGCCCATCGTGTGCTGGTCATCGGAGGTGACAGCGCGGGCGGGCCCAGCGAAATTCTCGCGTCATGGCTTATTGGGGCGGCCAGAGACGTTGTCGTGGAATCCGCAGCGTCGGCGACCTGAGTGAAATCCGAAGCCATTCAGCAGGGCGTTGGCACAACAGGTGCGTGCGGAGGTACCAGCGTGTGCCGTTACTTCCAGTGCGGCGCGGTTCTGGTCCAGCCTCGGGTACACATTCGTAGCATGTAGAGGTCGGCATAGCAGCGTGCACGGGCAAGCAGTCCACGGTCCGTGATTCCCATCGTGCTGATGAAGTCATCGCCCACGTGGTGCGTAAGAACACCATAATCGAGTGCTGGGTCGCCCAGGCTGACTCCGCCGAAATCGATGACTGAGATGGCGTTGCCATCGACCAGTAGGTGCGGGGGCTTCAGATCGACATGAACAACTGACATTGGGGCTTCGCCCAACCCCCATGCAGATTCAAAGCGTTGGAGAAGATCGCCTGGTTCGAATGCGAGCGGTCGGCGTGGCTCCATTTCGGCGCAGGCGTCGATTGAGGAACGCACCCAAGCAGAGTCCAGGATGTCTTCCGGGGCGGGGAGGACTGACGTGCGTAACGAGTGCAGGCCAAGCAAGATCGACCGCGCGGCAAGCCCGACGCTCCTCTTATCCGCAGGGCTCAGTTGTGCCCACATCTGCTTATCGAGCGCGCGCCCCGGAATGTATTCGTAGACAATCCCATCCCCGTGTCGTGCGAGTGGCCGGGGAACGGGAAATCGCTCCGACAACTTCTCCAGTACTGCCTGTTCATTAAGGAGGTATGTGCGCGCCTCATGGGTCTTCGGTGTTCTGAGTACCCATCGTTCGTCGACGATCACGACTCGGTTGTCGCGCCCCTGCTCTGGAATGCGGATGTGACGTGCTCGGTCGCCCGATACCATGGCGAGCAGGCACTGTTCTTCGTCCGTCAACACTTCCGGAGTCATCGGCGTACTTTTGCAGGGACGACGACGGTCGGCAACCTGAACGAATTGCGGAACCGTTCGTGGGAGCCCTGGCACTGGGGGAATGTGCGGGGGGTGCTGAGTAGAGAGGCCGTGACGGGTCACATCTGTGTCTGGCGTGGCCAGGACCGATTCGGCGGGGTGTGGCGCATGCGCCAGCGCCATAGGGTGTGCCAATGCCAACATCCGTTGCCCATCCCAACGGCCAGCCTCGTGTGCTTATCGTCGCCACGTCCCATGCGGACTTGACCGGTGTACCGAATGAGAAAGCCGGCTTGTGGCTCTCCGAACTTTCGACGCCGCGACACATTCTCCAAAGCCGAGGAGCCAAGGTCGACGTTGCGACAATTGCGGGAGGAATGCCGCCATTCGAGCCGCGCAGCGTCGACGAGCCTGCAGAACAATCAGTACTCAACGGACGTGAGCTGAACGATGCGCTCCGTACGGCGCCAGCACTTCGAGATATTGATACCAGCGGCTATGACGCCGTGCTTCTTGCGGGCGGCCAGGGTGCCCTGTTCGACTACCGCAACAACGTGCCGCTTCAACAGGCAATTGCTGGGGTATACGAGCGTGGTGGTATTGCAGCAGCGATTTGTCATGGTGCGAATGGGCTGACCGAAATCATGATCGGTGGCAGACCTCTCATCCAAGGCCGGCGGGTGACGGGGTTCTCCAACGCCGAGGACCGATTTTCGCAGGACCCAGCTGTCGCTGACCGCATGACGGAGAATCGGATGCGAGCTCTTGGCGCCGACTATCGGGCTGCTGAACCCGGTGCGTCTCACATCGAGGTCGACGGACGCATCGTCACCGGCCAAAACCCCCAGTCGGCCGACGCGCTTGGGGTCGCGCTCGCCGACGCCTTGGGTCTGCCACAGTCAGCATCGGCAACCTGAGCGAATTGGGAATTCATGCATAGGAGACCTGGATATGGGGCAAATTGCCGAGGGTGTTGCGCAGGCTAGTTACGTGCTTGGCGACGGGGTGCCACATGAGTCGCTCGAGATACCTTCCCTCAGAACCTTGGCGGCTTCATCGATCCAGGAACGGTAATCTCCTTCCGGGATATACGTCTCCTGACACATTGCCGCCCAGCGCATGGAGAGC
>CAYNNW010000051.1:0-5737 GCA_964398435.1 uncultured Gaiellales bacterium
GTGACTTCGTACCCGCGATCGGCGAGGTATCGGGAGGCACCGACGCCGGACATTCCTGCACCGACCACGACAACTCGTTCGCGACGGAACTTCTTGGGGTCGGGCGGACCGGCCATTGGCTCGTCGTACGGGCCGTTCCACTTGGATTTCGACTCGCGCGACGGAGCGGTCGAATCCTCGAGCCAGTCGCAGCCCCCGAGCAGTCCGGGTAGTGCGGTAAGTGTGGCCAGCCCTGCTGCTGCCGTGCCGGCCTTGCCGAGGAACTGACCGCGAGTGAGCGTTGGTGAGGAATCGTCGCCAGATGTCATGGCGAGCGCCTACCCACCCGACCGGCTGTACGAACCGACTTCCGTTCAGTCGCTCAGTGCCATGGCTCCTGCGATTGCCAGAACGCCTGCGGCTGCGAATCCGATGCCCGTACGGGCGAAAGGCGTTGTCCAGGCAAGCCCGGCCCCGATGACCGATAGGCTGAGTCCGGCGGATGCGATCAGCTTCGGCGTTGTGGTGTCCGCAGGTGTAGCGAAGTTTCTCTGTGCAGGAGTCGTCGCACGAATCACTGCGTCTGGCTGGCGGTTTGTGTATGGAATATGCATCAGTCGATCACCATGCTGGCAAGTGCTGCGACGCCTCCGACGACCGCTGCTGCTCCGGCGATCGGACGTGGAACTGGACCGACGAACAGTGAGCCCAGGCCGAGCCCCAATACCGTTGCGCCGCCAAATTTCAGGAAGTTGTGCAGATCTGAGTGACCTGCCTCCTTTCCTGCCGATGCGCCAATGCTTCCACCGATGCCGGCTGCTCCCGCTGCAGCAGCTTCTGCTGCGGCAGTCGTGCCGGCAATGATGCTCTCGCCGGCGGCCCCAATGCCGTCGCTGAACGATCCGTCGACGACGTCGTCAATGACCGACGTGTCAGAAGTCGGAGTGCTGCCACTTTCATCGCCAAATCGACACTCAAGGTACTGTCGCCCGAGTTCTGAGGTTGCAATCAAGCCGCCGTTCGCGGCATTCGGGTTGATACCGACCACGTAGTCACGGCCATTCTGAACGTCATACTCCGTATCGCACTTGTTTTCAGGAATGCGAATAGGCGTAGCTCCGCCAGGTGGTGGAACGAACATTGGTGACCCCCTCGGTCAGTCAGTTTCCCCTCGTCCCGTTGTCGATGAGATGGCGGACTTCGTTTCAGTCGACGAAGAAGCTGGCGACCAGCGCCGCTGCACCAGCAGCAGCGAGCACTGCCCCGACGGGCTTGATCGGGCTGACTGCGAGCAGCGCAACACCCGTACCGACCGCGAATGGGCTGGCGCCACGCAGAGTGTTGTGAAGGCGTGAGTGCGTCTCCAGCTGTGCCTCTTTCGGCAATGACTGTGCTGCCGCGGGATCCTTTCCGCCGGTGCGCGGCTGGGTCAGGATGTCATCACCACATATCTCGAGCGCAGCAACCAGGTCCCGGCCCAGATCGGTGATCGCGATCATGCCGTTGTGCGGTGCGTTCTGATTCTTGCCCCAGACGTAATCGACACCCGGCTGTGCCTTCGCGTACAACTTCGCGCAGCGCACCTCGTCGGGGTCGAGCTTCGGGATCTCGACCGTGTCACCGATTGACGGTGGGAGACCGCCAATCTGGATGCCCGGTGGAGGTGTATGTTGAACTGCTGAGATGGTCATGATGGTCCCCCCTGTATCTGTTGTCATTCGTTGAATCAGTCGACGAACATGCTGGCGATGAGCGATGCGCTTCCCACGGCTCCCAATACTGCGCCGATCCGCTTGTATGGCGAGAACAGCATCAGGGTCATACCAGTACCTGCATCGAGCGCGCCTGCGACGCTCAGAAAGGTGTGCAGTGGCGAACCAGGGCCGCCCTTGACCAGCGCTTCCCCAGCGACCTTCTTATCGCGCCCCAGATCAATGGTGTCGCCAACCTTGGGCTCGTCGATCGCAACATGGTCTTTGCCACCGCTGTCGTCGCCTGCCGGCGTTGAAATGCCGGTGGTGTCGTTGTCGACACACTCCTCAAGAAGTTCGCGCCCAAGGTCGCTGATCGCAACCATCCCATTGTGGGGCGCATTTGGGTTGATGCCGAAGACATAGTCGGTTCCAAAGCGCGCTGTGCCCCACAACTTTTCGCATCGGCTGATGAAGTTGTCAGTCGGCACACTGCCAACTGAATCAGACACCGATCCCGTACCGGATGTCGTGTTGCCCCCAGGAAGTGGTGGCAGCGTCACTGGTGTGACAGTCATGTTGATCCCCCGTTACCCTGGAAAGTTCCCGCTTTCCAGAAGCCGTTACCCGTTGCCCGGGTTGTCGCGAAGTTGCGGGGTTCTGTTTCAGATTGCCTGTCAGTACGCGCGGCTGAAGATCACGCGCTTGCCGAATGCCGATGGCTTACCGCTGACAAAGCAGGGGCCTTCCTCTGCCTCTGCGGCAAGTGGAATACATCGCGGCGTGGCCGACGTGGCTTCCTTGATCTTCGCCTCGGTTTCAGGCGTGCCGTCGTATAGCACCGAGGCCCACCCGGTAGCCACCTGCTCAACAAAGTCGTCCCACGAATCGACGGCCCGCGTGCGCTCATCTCGGAAGGCTGTCGCACGTGCCAGCAGCATGTCGTGGTATGCGTCGAGCATCGTGGGCATGGCTGCAATGGCCGTGTCGATCGGGACTGCAAGCTTGCCACGATCGTCGGCGCCTTCGGGCGCTCCCAGACGCTGGCTGATCATCACCTGTCCGGCATCCAGATCGCGTGGTCCCAACTCGATCCGAATCGGAACGCCCTTGAGCTCCCAGTCATTGAACTTGAAGCCGGGCCGCTGATCCCGATCGTCCAGGTGAGCGCGAATACCAAGCGCCGAGAGCTCGCGCGCGATGCGCTGACACTCCTCGGCGACCTCGGGGCGCTTGTCGGCCATCACCGGAATGATTACCACCTGGTGTGGTGCGACACGCGGAGGAAGCACGAGGCCCTTGTCGTCGCCGTGGGCCATGATGATTGCGCCCAACATTCGTGTTGAAACACCCCAGGAAGACGTGTGGCACAGCTGCGACTGGTTGTCGCGGTCCTGGTAGCGGATGTCGAATGTCTTGGCAAAGTTGGTGCCCAGGTAGTGGGACGTGCCGGCCTGCAAGGCGCGGCCGTCCCGCATCATGCCCTCGATGGTGTACGTCCGTACTGCACCCGCGAATCGCTCGCCCGGAGTCTTCTCACCGGCAGCAACAGGTATTGCTGCAAAGTCACGCGAGAACGTTTCGTAGACGTCAAGCATGCGAAGGGTTTCTTCCATCGCATCGGTTTCGTCCACGTGGGCCGTGTGTCCCTCCTGCCAGAGGAATTCGGTGGTGCGCAGAAACAGGCGTGGGCGAAGCTCCCAGCGCACCACATTTGCCCACTGATTGAGCAGCAGCGGCAAGTCGCGCCAGCTTGAAATCCATTTGGACATCATCTCGCCGATCACCGTCTCGCTGGTGGGGCGAACAACCAGTGCTTCCTCGAGCTGCTTGCCGCCAGCGTGGGTGACCACGGCGAGCTCGGGCGCGAATCCCTCAATGTGTTCGGCCTCGCGCTCGATGTAGCTCATCGGAATGAACAGCGGGAAGTAGGCATTCTCATGCCCGGTGTCCTTGAACATCTGGTCGAGCTGGGCCTGGACCAGCTCCCACATGCGGTAGCCGTACGGACGAATGACCATTGTTCCCTTGACCGGACCGCGGTCGGCAAGTTGGGCTCGGGCAACGACGTCCTGATACCAGGCTGCGTAGTCCTCGCTCTGGGGAGTCACGGCGAGTTCGTGCTGGCGACCGGATTTGCTGGTCATGAAGTCCCTCTCTGGCGGCATGTCGCGCGCGTGCAACGCGCGAGGCCTGATCCTAGAGGGTCGGCACCCGTTCGGTGGTCTCGAAGGGTTCGTTCACCGGCGAATCTGCCGTCTGGGCATCGGCATCGAACTCCGACGCGGTCACGATGCGCACGCTACGTACCGTGGCGCCATTCGCGCAGACCCGGGCAACAAGATTCTCCTCGCCCGATGCGCTTCGATCGATTCTGAAGGTGAACCACAACGAGCGGGCGATCGGCACAGCGGCCTCGGGGCGGATGGCATGCCACCCGGGTATCCCGAACGCACCGCCGAATCGGTCGAGAAAGATGACGGCTGCCGCGGACGCCTGGTCACTGCGTGGCAGCGACGCCGTTGCAACGGGAATGTCGACGGCAAAGGTGCCATCAAGACTGCGAACCAGACCCGTGTCGCGGTCCAGCACGACGCGGGCCGTCGGGTCGCTCTCGCGAAGCGCTCCGACGGCCCGATCGAACCGTGCGTCTGCCAGATCGAGCGGTGTCACTCGCGCCCCGGCAGCTGTCCGGCCTGGCCGAAGCCGGCGTAGATCACTTCACCGCTCGGGGCAAGAACCACATCAATCTGTGCGGCCGACCCCTTGGCGGTGGCAAAGATGTCGATTCCGAACGCGAACCAGTCGCCCTGTGAGAGCGGGGTAATACCTCGGAGAAACAGCGTATCCATCGGCTGATCGAGGCCGAACAGCGCGCTGAACTTCTCCAGGAAGGTCACGGCCGGGTGATTGCCAAGTTCCTTCGCACTCGACATATACGGGAACTGGCGCTGAATGTGTGGCGGTACCGGCCGACCAATGGCAAATCGGCCTCGAACCGTGCGTGCCCAGCCGGTTGCTGGATCAATTTCAACTCGGGCTCGACGGTCGAGCTCCTTCAATTCCAACACTGACTGTTCAAACAGTCGGGATGCGCGCTTGATCGACTGGCGCTGGCGCTGGGCGCGGATCGGGTTCTCGGGGGTGGGTTCACTGGCACGTGCAGCTACCGATGATCGTTCCGCCATGTAGGTGCTCCTGGTCTGTCGTATGTGCGAGGGGTGAATCACGGCCCACGAGTGGATCGCATGATTCGCTGTGTGTGCCGGGAAAACCCGACGATGCGAACAACTCCGGTGTCTCTTCGGAGGGGTCCGCTGTGCTGACCTTCACCACTCGTATCGGGGCGGTCCGGATCGTGGGGATCGGCGGCGAATTCAAGCTGGCCGCACCGGTCCGCCGGATGGCCCCAGTGAGGACCGGGCCCTGACCGGGGCTCGTGGCCGTCGGCACCGATGCTGTTGGCGGGTCTTTCGGGCGTTTTCCCAGATCCCAACACGGGAATCACCGTACTGATGCACGCGGCCCGACCCGACCGTTACCTGCGACCACTGTTCGACCGCCTGGCGTGGCCGGTGGTTCTGATCGTGCTGCTCGCCAATATCGTTGCCATGGGTGCTGCGATCTACCAGTCGGTTCAGGTGCGCGACGATTCCAGCCGCCGTGACCGTGATCGTGCTGCCGCCGCTGCCGGTTATGTGGGCGCGTTCCTCAAGGAGCGGCGCACTGAGGGCCGGCAGGCACTGGCTGACGCGGGCATCGACGGATCTGCCCCGCGGCAGCGTCGGGTGGATCGGGCTGCCAGCCGCTATCTGGAGCGGTCTCCCAGTTTTGTTCGTGGTGCGTTTCTCGTTGATGCGCAGGGGCGGGTCATCGTTCAGAAGGTTCGGTCGGGCGATACTGCCCTGTCGGATCGGGCCGTGCGAGAGGCGATTTCTGCGACCGCGCGGCGAAGCGCAACCGAGTCGGCGTCCCGCACGGGCGCGCGCATCCCGATCGATCGCGACGGCCACGTGATTACGCATGCGATTCCCATCCCGGGATCATCGACGTCGTCGGCGCCACCT
>CAYNNW010000051.1:5747-7147 GCA_964398435.1 uncultured Gaiellales bacterium
CGGTCGAAGGTGACCTCGAGCTTCTTCGTCGCCGGATCGACGTCGTCGGCGCCACCTGCGGGGCAGTCAATTGCGGCAGGCAGCGTTCAGTGGCGTGGCGCGTGGGTCGAGGTCTACAGCGTCGAGCGCAGTCCGCTGGGCGCATTTGTCATTGCCGACGGCGAACCAGGGTCGGTTGCGGCTCTGGTGGATGGAGCCGGCAAAGCGATCGCTGGCACCCCGGTCTCCAAAGGACGTGCCGTCACGCGGCCGGTCAAAGGGAGCAACTGGCGTGTCGAGGTTGCGCCAACCGGCGCTCCTCGCGGACTGCCGGTGTGGTTCTTCGTCATGTTGCTGGTGGTGACAATCGTTCTTGCCTCGGTCTGGTGGCTGCAGGAGCGCGCCCGACGAGCGCTGCGGGCCGAATCGGATGAGCGAAGTGCGGAGCTGCGGCACCTGTACGGATTTGCCACGCGGATGCTGCACGGCAGCAGCGTCGAAGACCTGGGTCGGCAGCTCGCACGAAGTGTGGTCGAGGTCACCGGAACGACCTCCGCAACGGTGCGCCTGGCACGATCGCCGCAGGAGCCGCTCGAATCGGGGGAGGCATCGCAACACGCCCGCTGCTATCGCCTGGCAATCACCAGTCCGCGCGGACCGGTGGGCGAGCTCGTGGTCTTCAACGATGCCGGGCGCATCGATCAGCGGATCCGCGAGGTCGTACGAACGATGACCGCCATTGCCGGTGCTGCCATGCACACCCTCGACACGCTCGAGGGAGAGCGCGCGATGGCCCTGGACCTGCAGCGTGTCGACGAGTTGCGTACCAACCTGCTCTCAACTGTCTCGCACGAGCTGCGAAGCCCGTTGACGGCGGTCAAGGGTGTGCTCGACCTCCTGTCGATGCAGGATGACCTCAGCGAGCGGCAGCGCGAATACGTGGAGCTCGCGCGCGAGCGGACCGACGCGCTGGTGGCGCTGATCAAGGACCTGTTTGACGTGTCGCTGCTCGAGGCCGGTCAGCTGCGCATTCGCCCCGAGCGCGTTGTTGCGGCAGATCTGCTGCAGGGGACGCTGGGGGCGCTTGCCGCCGGCCGTCCCGGAGAAATCGAGCTGGTCTGCGGTCCTGACGTGATGATGACTGTCGATCCGCTACGTTTCGACCAGGTGGTCAGCAATCTGGTGACAAATGCCTTCCGTCACGGCCAATCGCCCGTCCGAGTACAGATCGAGCGCGCCGGAGCGTCAACGCGAGTGTCGGTTGTCGACAGCGGCGCAGGCATCGACGTGCGCGAGCGCGAACGGATCTTCTCCCGCTTTTATCAGACCGATTCGGGGACGGCCCGGCTGGTTGAGGGGGCGGGCCTTGGCCTGTCGCTGGTCGCAGGCTACGCGCTGCTTGGCGCGACGTGGCTTGTCAT
>CAYNNW010000051.1:7157-9446 GCA_964398435.1 uncultured Gaiellales bacterium
CCTGTCGCTGGTCGCAGGTCTCGTCCGCCTGCACGGAGGAGACGTCACCGTGGTCGGTGGCGATGGCAGCGGATCCTCACCCGATCCGCAGCGTCCGTTCGGCGGTGCCAACTTCGTGATGGTCTTCCCGGATGTCGTGCCAGAACCCGATGAGCGCGACGGCGTCGTCCTTCGCCCGGAGAGTGGATCCAGCTCTGCTCAGCCCGGTGCTGCCTGACGACGGATCAGGGAGATCGGTCGCGCTACTGCTGGAGCAGCGACAGCAGGCTTGCCGGCAGCTGATTGGCCTGTGCAACCATCGCCAGTGCTGACTGCTGCAGAACCTGCAGGCGTGTCATGTTGGCCATTTCCTCAGCCATGTCGACGTCGCGGATCCGTGACTCCGCGGCCTGGATGTTCTCGGACTGCGCATTGTTGACGGCGATCATCGACTCGAGCTGATTGACCGTCGCGCCAATGCGTGCACGCTCGGCGTTCAGCGCCGAGATCGTGGCATCGATGTTGGTCATGCTCGGCCCTGCCGCCGGAGGCACGATCTGTGCAAAGTTCGAGATCTCGCCATTGAGGCCGAACGCCGTCATCATGTCGGCAAGGTTGACCGTCGTGATCGTGCCGTCAGCGTCGGTGACCAGGTCGACCGTTGGAGCGGCGCCGATCACAGTGATCCCGTTGTAGGTGATGCCGCCCGCACCGATCGTGTCCAGCTCAGCGCTGATCGTTGCCACTTCGCTGATGATCGCGTTCTGCTGGGCCGTGTCGAGCGTGCCACTGTTGTAGCGAAGCGCCAGTTCCCGCAGCCGCTGGAGCTTCGACGTGACCTCGCCCATGGCGGTGTCGGCCGTTTCCAGCATGCCGATGCCGTCCCGGAGGTTGTTCTCTGCAAGCGCCAGGCCACTGACCTGGCTTCGAAGTCGTTCGCTGATTGCCAGGCCGGAGGGGTCGTCTGATGCGCGCTCGATGCGCAGACCGCTTGAGAGCTTGGCCATCGACCGTTCGAGCTGCGACGATGCGTCACCGAGGTAGCGCTGCGCGAGCAGTGCCTCGATGTTGTGATTAATGCGCATTCCCATCGCGCCGTCCTCCCTGACGTTGCTCCGACACCATGTCGGAAGTGGCAGCGATTCCAGTGCTGCAGTGGTCGTATCGGGCTGCAATCCATGCAACATGAACCTGCCCGAGCGTCCTGGACATATTGCAAACAGCAAATGCGAGCGACTAGAATCCCCCCATGCCGATCTACGAGTACCGATGTGAATCGTGTGGTCACCAGTTCGAGGTGCTTGCCTCGATGAATGATCCTGCGCCCGCGTGCGAGGAGTGCGCCGCAACGACGGTCAACAAGGTGCTGCACCCGGCCGCGGTGCACTACAAGGGAAGCGGCTTCTACGCCACTGACTATGCCCGCAAGGGGCGCTCGGGCGACCGCAGCGGTGCCGGAAGTGGCAGCGAGTCAGCAGGCGCCGCGGAGTCATCGTCGGGCGGTGACAGTGGATCGGGCTCAGGCGATTCCCAGAGCGGCAGTTCGACTGCTGGCGGTGCATCAGGGACATCGAACAGTGGTTCGTCGTCAACCACAGGTAGTGACAAACCCAAGCCGTCAGCGCCCTCGACCTGACGATCAATTCTGCATCGGTGTCGGGAAGCAGTAGCGCTGACACGCCAGTGTGCTACCGATAATCACATGGTTGAGCCGCACCACAAACCAGTACTTCAGGCGAGACGAGTACGCCCAATGGTAATTCGCCGAATAGCGACGAACATAGATCGGATCTCCCAGCTTTAGCTGGTACGACCGCCACGTTCCTTTCGACAGATACCAGACTGGAACGGTACTCCAGATGCAGTTTCCGCCAGGAACAGTGAGGTTGACCTCGCACGAGGCATTGAGCGATCCGGCACGCCCCCAGCCAATGAATGATGGATTCGAGGTGGCCCAGATTCCGGCATTTCCAGCACAACTTGACGGCTGATTCGGCACCAGTGGTGCGCAGCCTCCATAGCTGACGCTCGCCCTCGCGGCCGGGACAATCCCCAGCAGCAGTATGGACATGATGGTGGCTATCAGGAGTAACCCGCGCCGCGGAAGTATTGCTGTATGCATGTGCTGCCGTCCCTCGACTCAGCACCCCGTGATGGCACCAGTGAACCACGATCAGTGGGTTTGTCAATGAACTCGCGCGCCGCCGGATCGTTCGCTATGATCGATTGAGTCAGCCCCTGAGGCAGACACGCCTGGGGGCGTAGTTCAGTTGGTTAGAACGCCGGCCTGTCACGCCGGAGGTCGCGGGT
>CAYNNW010000052.1:0-9372 GCA_964398435.1 uncultured Gaiellales bacterium
AGCCGGTCGCGGACGTCGCCGGAAATCCTGGTGTCCAATGAGCGGTCCGGATCTCGCCCATCATGCCCGTGACCGTGCGACGCCCCGCCGCCCGCCTGCTCCCTGCCATGGGATTCCGCGTCATCCAGCCATCCCAGAAAGGATTCAACCGATACGACCATGTCGACGGCCGAGGCAACGGTCTGCTGTACGGCAATGTCGTTGCTGACCACCCTGCACGGGTGCGCCCCTCGTTCTGACAGACGTGCCAGACGCTCGATTTCGCGATCGCCCCGCCCCCGCCCGGCCTCAACCACTGTCAAACCGGCTGTTGGCGGAATCTGACGCACCTGCTCGGCCGAGCGCGCACCGACAACGACGCCCACGACGTCAACGACGACGATGACGACCCATCCATTCAGGGATGCCAGCGACGCACAGCTGTCGAGCAGTCGTTGATGCAGGAGCAACTGGTCCGTACCTGCAGGCAGGCGATGCCCCCAGCCAGGGTGATGCAGCACGTTGCTGCCATCGATCAGTGCAACCGTCAGCGGTCCAGATCGTGCGGACCGCCTGCCAGATGACCCGCGACTGCCCATACCTACGTTATGCGCCGCTGACGCACGGCCTCATACCCCAGCACAGCAGCTACCGTGGATACATTGAGTGAAGCCACTGTTCCCTGCATCGGCAGGCCGACCAGGTCATCGCAGGCCGACTCGACCCGCGGTCGCAGGCCCGCCCCGTCGGCCCCCATCACGAAGACCGTCGGGCCACTGAAATCGATCTGATCCCATGTACGCGAGGCGCGCTCGCTCGCTCCGTACACCCAGATATTCGAGTCCATGCTACGAACCTTGTCCAGCGCGTCGCTGAGATTGGTGACGAGTGCCAGGCGAACGTGTTCCAGTGCCCCGGCCGACGCCTTGCACGCCGCGGCGGTCACGGTCGCTGAGCGGTGCTTCGGAACGATCAGTCCGCTGCCACCAATCGCATCGCACACCCGGGCGATTGCACCCAGATTGTGCGGATCAGTTATTGAGTCCAGCGCAAACACGAGCGGTGCCCCCTGGACGTGCTGGCCGGCAAACAGCTGCGCCAGATCCACGTACGGATACGGTGCCGTTGCCGCAACAACTCCCTGATGGTCGGAGCTCCCGCACAGCTCGACCAGTCGTTCGGCGTCGGCCGCTTCGAGCGGCACGGCCGCGGCCTCACACGCTCGGCGCAGCCCGTCGGCCTGCTCGATCGTTCGCTGCGTCGCCCAAACTCGCTCGACACGTCGTCTTCCGCGCAGCGCCTCGCGGACAGGGTGCCGCCCGTAGACAATGCGATCACCACTCTCCGGACCTGCGGATTCGCTGCGGCGAGGCGGTCGCCGCCCCGCAGCGTCGCGCCGGCGCGGTCGTTCATTGCGGCGGTCAGCCATCTTCCCGAGGAACAACGTCAACGCCGTCCGGCGTGTCACGAACAAGGAAGCCGCGTTCAGCGATCTGGTCACGAAGGGCGTCTGATCCCTCGAAGTCCTTCTTGCGTCGGGCCTCGTCGCGGGCGATCAGCATCTCGGCAACGTCGGCCGGTATCTCAACCTCACCGGGAATGATTCCTTCCAGTGCAAAGACCTCCAGGAACTGGTGCAACGTCGCCCGCAGGTCGCGCACCAGCTGCGGCGTTGCGCGCTCGTTCACTGCCGTATTGAGGTCGTAGACAAGCCCGAAGACCTCACCGAGGGCATTGGCCGTATTGAAGTCGTCATGCAGCGCTTCGTGAATTCCTTCCCAATTGCGACGCGCATCGGCGTGCCCGGGGTCGCCGGTGCCACGGGTTTCAACCGTCTTCAGATATCGATCTGCTCGGCGAAGCGCCTCGGTGATTCTCATTCCCGACGTCCGTGTCTCCTCCAGTGCTTCTTCACTGAACGCCAGTGGATTCCGGTAGCTCGCTCCCATACAGAACAGCAGGAACACCCAGGTCGGCCACGCATCCAACGCGTCCGACAGCGTTACGAGATTGCCTTCGCTCTTGCTCATCTTGCCCGAGTCACCAAACTCCAACAGCCCGCCGTGCATCCACAATCGGGCAAACCGCCGCCCCGCGCCCTGTGACTGCGCAACTTCGTTCTCATGATGCGGAAAGATCAGGTCGAGACCACCTGCGTGGACATCGAATTCCGGCCCCAACAATTGCTCAGCCATTGCTGAACACTCGATGTGCCATCCGGGGCGCCCTTTCCCCCACGGGGAATCCCAGGATGTGTCTTCGCCCGGCTTGGTTGCCTTCCACAGGGCAAAGTCGACAGGCGATTCGGCGCCTTCAGCTTCCTCCAGCCCCTCGCGAGATCCCGCAAGCAGTTCCTCCGGCTGCTGATTGGAGAGTCGGCCGTACTTGGGGAATCGACCAACTCGGAAATAGACGTCACCGCCCACCTCGTACGCCAACCCGCGGTCGATCAGCTCACCAATCAGATCGATGATCGCCTGAACATTGCCGGTCGCCGTGGGCTCGTGATCCGGACGGCCGATTCCCAGTCGATTCGTGTCCGCAACGTACTGGGCAGTGGCGCTCGTCGCGAGCTCGGCCGAACCGATCCCCGCCTCCCTGGCGGCCGCATAGATCTTGTCGTTGATGTCGGTGATGTTCGAGACAAGCGTCACGTCCCATCCGACATAGCGCAGATAGCGAGCGAACTGCAGGAACGAGACGTACGTCCGGGCATTTCCCACATGAATTGGTCCATAGACCGTGGGCCCGCATACGTAAATGCTAACGCGCTTGTCGGGCCGATCTGCGGGAATCAGCGGCTGCTTTCGACGTGTATACGAATCGTAGACAACTACATCCATCTCAGTCCTCCACCATCGAGTTCGCTGCGCCCGTGGTCGCCCCCTGCACAGGCGATCCGTCGAGTCCGGTCTTCTGGTCACTGCTGGACGCCATCGGGACCGCACGCCTGGCACGATTGACGACCTCATCACGACCGACTGCCTGGAGCACGGCTGCAAGGCCGGGACCGTGTTCGGCGCCGCTCACCGCACGCCGAACCGCACGAAGAACCTTTCCCACCGGTTCGCCGTGTTCCTTGGCAAGGCTGCGCAGCGCCCCGACAACCGCAGCGCACTGTTCAGGCGTATCAAGTTCGGCATCGAGCGCGGCGATGACCTCAGGCGCAAGCCCGCGCGGACTGATATCGGGCACTCCGGTGTCGGACTGCTGCGGTGCCTCCGGGGGATGCCAGGCAACGATTGCGGCACAGCGTCGCGCCAGATCCGAGTACGAGGTGGACTCGGCAGCCAGGTCACTGAGCAGTGCTCCGTGCTGCGGCTTGAGCCCACTGGCCCAGCGGCCCTCAAGCGCGTCAATCAGCTCGGAGGAACTCATCGCTGCCAGCTCTTCCTGGATCAGCGAGACGAGTCGCTGCGCGTCGAACTCCGGGGCGGACCGCGGCACACGACCCAGATCAAATCTCGTGACGGTCGATACGTCGGCACCCTGCCCCAGAAGTTCCAGCAGATAGCGTTTGACTGCAGCCGGAGGAACACCGTCCGTGCGCATGCGGCTCATCGAAATTCCGGGCGAGTGGCGCTTGCTCAGTTTTGCGCCACCCTTTTCACGGATCAGCGGCAGGTGCGCGAAGTGAGGTGGCTCGACCTGCAACGCCCGCCATACGGCGAGCTGGCGCGGCGTGTTGGGGAGATGATCGTCACCACGAACAACGTGCGTGATCTGAAGCTCGTGATCGTCGACCGCCGACGCAAACAGGTACGTGTGCGTTCCGTCGGGGCGGCGAATGATGAAATCGTCGAAGCTGCCAGGCGCCGATGCAACCGGTCCGTGCACGAGGTCCACAAACGAGTAATCGTTGTCGCCGACGGCAAGTCTGATCGAGGGCTCGACTCCGGCATCGACCAGCTCCCGGGTCTGCCGCTCGTCGAGGGTGCGACAGTGGCCGTCGTACCGTGGCGGCCGTCCGTCAGCACGGGACAGTGCCGCCAGATCGGCGAGGCGTTCACGAGTGCACCAACATCGGTACGCCCCACCGGATTCGATCAGGCGATCGCTCCAGGTCGTGTACCGATTGTTGCGCGCATGCTGGAACACGGGGCCGACGTCAACCCGCACGCCCAGCCACGTGAGCATGTCGATGATGCTGTTGACGAGTCGCTCATCAGACCGCTCGCGGTCAGTGTCATCGATCCGCAGTACAAGTTCGCCTGCGGCACTAGCCGCAACCGCGTGGTTGGCAACTGCGATCAGGGCACTGCCGAGATGCGGCTCGCCGGTCGGGCTCGGCGCAAAGCGCACGCGTGTCTGTGGGGTAGCTGCGGTCACCGTGACGTGCTACCCGGCTTGCACGTGATACAACCGGGCTGATGACGAATGCGGCGCCCACAGAGACTGCGGCGGTGGACCTGGTACTGGACTGGTTCGCTGAGCACGGACGCGATTGGCCGTGGCGGCGCACCCGCGACCGCTGGCACATCCTGATAGCTGAAGTGTGTCTGCAACAGACCCAGGTTGAGCGTGCCCGCCCCCACGTTGAGCGGATTCTGGAGCGATTTCCGACGCCCGACATCCTTGCGCAGGCCCCGCTCAGTGAGCTGCTCGAGCTGTGGCATGGGCTGGGATATCCGCGTCGGGCCCGGAATCTGTGGCTGGCGTCCCAGCAGATTGTGGTGTCTGGCTGGCCGGAGCCACTCACCGAGCTGCCGGGCGTCGGCCCCTACACGGCAGCCGCAATTCGCTGCTTCGCCGACGGCGAGGCGGTGTTGCCCCCAGACATCAATACCGGTCGCGTGGTGCAGCGGCTGTTCGCAGGGAGCGCGCCAACACCTGATCACGTACCGCGACTGGAAGCTGACAGCTGGTCCTGGGGGCAGGCAGTCATGGAGCTCGGCCAGCGCTACTGCCGAGCGCGGGCACAGTGTGAAGCCTGCCCGGTTCGCGACGTGTGCCCGTCAGTGGGCACCAGCGAGGTCATCGCGTCTGCGCGACAACGGCCGTACGAGGGAAGCATGCGCCAGCGGCGCGGAGTGCTGCTGCGACGCCTGGAGCCCGGTGTACGTGTGCCGTTCGACGAGGATGCCGAGGCTGCGTCGACGCTGGTCACGGATCGCCTGGCAGGGAGATCAGCCTGCGGTCAGTGGCTGGTACAGGTCGAGCTCCACGACACATGACCACCGGTTGCCGCGCTGATCACCGCCTTGTGCTCAACATTCCCCGAGGCTCACGTACGCATGAGGCAGGTTGCCAGGGCGCCGATTCCCTCGCGGCGTCCCACGAACCCCAGATGGTCGGTCGTCGTCGACCGGACGGTAACCCGGTCTGCATCGATTCCCAACACCGTTGCCAGCCGCTGGGTTATCTGATCCCGGTACGGTGACATCCGCGGTTCCTGCGCAATGATGATCACGTCGACATTGAGCGGCACGCAGCCGCGGCTGCGAACCTGCTCCATGGCCAGCGCCAGCAGCTCCATCGAATCGGCGCCCTCAAGTGTCGGGTCGCCGCTCGGAAACAGCGCTCCAATATCGGCCAACCCGGCTCCACCCAGGACCGCGTCGGTGACGGCGTGCGCAACGACGTCGGCGTCAGAGTGTCCTTCCAGACCTCGCGGATGCTCGACGTGGACGCCGCCAATGATCAGAGGACGGCCCTCGACAAAGGGATGCACGTCAACACCGTTGGCAACCCGAAGCCGCCCGAGCGCGTCGTCGATTCGCAGGTGCAGGTCGTCGTCTGCCATCTCAGTCGTCTTCAGAGGGCGTGTCGGACTCCGCATCGACCGCCGCATTACCCGTTGGCACGGCAGGTGCGAACAGCGATTCAACTGCACGAAGGTCGGAGGGCACCGTGACTTTGATCGATCGCTCATCCCCCTCGACGACGGCGACGCCTCCGCCTGCACGTTCAACTGCCGATGCGCAGTCGGTGACCGTGGCCAGCTCCTCTGCGGAGAGGCCGCTGAGTGCGGCATCGAGCACGGAGGCCCGAACTGCCTGCGGGGTCTGCACAGCGACCAGTCGCGTTCGATCCAGCGTCGCCGTTACCCGGGTTCCTGATTCGTCGACTTCTTTGATCGTGTCGGTGACTGCGAGCGCCGGAATCACTGCATCCACGTCCGGTTCGAGCGCTTTCAACACTCGGTCGATCAGCGGCTCGGCAATGAACGGGCGGGCCGCGTCATGAACGAGCACGGCAGTCGCCGGCCGAATGGCGACGCAGGCCAGACCTGCCTGCACCGACGCTGCGCGACTTGGGCCCCCAAGCACGACCGCGGATACCCGGTCGCAGCCAAGGTCCTCAACCAGCATATGCGCTGGCTCTTCCCAATCCTCGGGAACGACCAGTACGATCGAATCGACCGCCGGGTGAGCATCGAACGAGCGCAACGAATGTGCGAGCAGCATGTCGCCTGCGCAGCCGACAAACGCCTTGGGTCGATGGGCACCCAACCGATCCCCTGACCCTGCCGCAAGCAGCACGACCGCGACGTCATCGATCAGTCGATCTGGTCCAGCGTCGGTCACGCCCGGCTTCCTGCTGCCGAAGCGTTCGTTGCATCGGAATTGCGCGCGAACACCAGCTTGCCCGTGGGACTCTGCAGAACGCTCGTCACCTCGACCGTCACTGTCGATCCAACGGCATCCCGCCCGCGCTCAACGATCACCATCGTTCCGTCATCTAGGTAGCCAACACCCTGGTTCTGCTCCTTGCCGGGCTTGAGCAGCTTGATCTCGAACCGATCCCCGGGGATGAATTCGGGCTTCATGGCGTCGGCGAGCTCATTCACGTTGAGCACTGCCACCTGTTGCACCTTCGCAACCTTGTTCAGGTTCATGTCGTTGGTGACGATCACGTACCCCTCGTCCCGTGCAAGTCGCACGAGTTTGGAGTCCACTTCGCGGATCTCCGGAAAGTCCGTATCCGGGGTAACGACGATCCGCTCCTTGCGCAGTCGCTGCACGATATCCAGTCCGCGCTTGCCTCGCGCCCGGCGATTCGAGTCGGATGAATCAGCTATGTGCTGCATCTCCTCGAGCACGAACACCGGTACGACGAGCCGCCCCTCAAGGAATCCGCAGGCAGCGATGTCGGCAACCCGACCGTCGATCAGCGCACTCGAGTCGAGCAGTTTGCCTGCGACATCGTCGCGTTCGACCCGCACGCCGAACAGCTTGAGGATCTCGGCATGTTTGTACGAGGCCATCTCGGCGAAGACCCACGAAATGATCAACGTCATCGGCAGCAGCAGGTACGAGCCCACAAACTCAAGTCGCACGACTGCCAGTCCCGCCAGGAATGACACGGCGAGGCCGACCATCAACCCGGCGGCCCCCACGACCAGTTCAGCGCCGGAGCGTGTTCGCAGCACCGTACCGATCGCCTCGTGCGCCCGAACGACGAGTTTGCCAAGGAGCAGTCCGACCGCCCAGCCGACCAGCAGCCCGATCGCTGCAAGCGCCGCCATTCGAAGCCAGCGGTCCACGTAGTCCGGGAAGGCCTCGATCACCGGACCTGTCTGGCCGAGCTGAAGCCCGAGAAGTGCCAACAGAAGCGCAGTTATGACCTGTGTGATTCGAATCATTCTGCGGCAACCCTACCCCGCTGACCACGAACAGGAACAGCGTGGTCTCAGACCGCGACGTACGAATCCGACAGGGTCGCCCGGAGTTCGATCTCAGCGATTCTCGGGAGCGGTGATCCTCCAGCGGGGAATGCTGATGAACCCGGGCCGGTATTCCGAGAGGTCACCGGGCATCCCGGCATCAGAGCGATTGACGTTGTACGACAGCAGGATCGCGCCGCCCTCGCTGAAGGCAGGGTGTGTCTTGGCTCCGTAGGTAATCGACTTTGGCGGGAGTTTCGGCAGCGAGGCAATACGGCGCGGTTCGCTCCATGGGCCCGTCAGTCGAGGCGCATTCTGAACGAAGATGTCGGTGCCGAATGGATACCCCTGTGTCACCAGCGCGTAGCCGCCGTTGACGCGATGGAAGCTCCCTTCCGTGCCGTGCGTGATCGGTCGCGCCTCGCTTCCGCTGGACACCCAGCGGCTGCCATTCCAGAACTGCATGTGGCGTGAGTTGACCTGCCCCTCCGGAGCGCGCGCAAGCAGCATCGCCGGGGCCCATTCCGGATCATCACGGTTGCCTGTGAAGTAGACGTAGTCGCCGTCGCGAAACGCATTGGCTCCCCACGACGTTCCGCCACTGCGGGACATGGGATCAATACTGCGCAGGGACAGGTCATCTGCGTTCAGTGTCACGATGTCAGTGCCAGCGCCGGCAAAGTTCCAGCCATGCTCACCGCGGGTCTTCTTGACGCGCCCCGCCATGATCTTGATGGTGTCCCGTTCAACGATTGGCTGTCCGGTCCAGTACCACTCGCCCGGGTGAGGCGACACGATCGACGCGTGTGGTTTGCCTGCCGCATCACGCTTGAAGATGGTCGTCCGCTTGCGCCCGTCCTGCACTACGAGCGAGTTCCGCAGGAATCCGTCCAGACGCTCGACCTGGCCGCCGCGGGCTGTGCCGATCAGGGTGTCGCCGTATGCCCACAACACCCGTCCATCAGGAAGCCGCACAGACTTTGTCCCGTCAGAGCTGAGCCACCCCGGACCGTCGGGCCGGTGCATCGCCACGAACTGTTCCGGCCGCGTTGCCTGGTGCGCATCGACAGCCATCCAGTCCACGGCCGTTGAGTATTCGGCGGCAATCGGCCTGGTCCCCGGGCGTGCTGTCGTCACCGACCCGGAGGGACTTGACTCTGTTGCCGCCACTGCCGCGGCGGCACGCTCGGCGAGCGCCAATCCTGCGGTACTGGCCGGCTGATTCAGCTGACCCGTCGCCGCCGGCAGAGCCCCAGCTCCGAGCGGCGCAATTGCCCCATACATCCGTCACACCTCCGTCCACCCACACCAGAGTGTCGGAATTCAGTGACGTTGCATTTCGTAAGCGATTCCCGCAGCAACAACAAGGGCCCGCCCCACACGCGTGGAACGGGCCCCAAAAGCTGTGGCTTTCAATGCCGGGTCGAGATCAACCCTCGGCTACTGCACCACTGTCGGTACGTCGACCGGCGATCTCCTCGAGCAGCTTCTCGAGGTACGCGTCAGCGTCTTCCTCGCTGAGGTCCTTGGCGTACATCAGTTCCGAGGCAAGGATCTTCTTGGCCTTGGTGTACATCTGCTTCTCGCCTGTCGACAGGCCCTTGTCACCCTCGCGGATCGACAGGTTGCGAACGACCTCGGCCAGCTCGAACACGTCGCCGGTCTTCATCTTGTCGCGATTGTGCTTGAAGCGCCGGTTCCAGTTCTTCGGCATCTTCGTGCCATCGCCCTCGATGACAGCGAGAACTTCCTCTACAGTTTCCTCACTTATGAAATTGCTGAGTCCA
>CAYNNW010000053.1:0-9372 GCA_964398435.1 uncultured Gaiellales bacterium
CCACGACGCACTGGAGCTCGCCACCCGGCACGGTGCGCGCTGCCTGGGCCGCGAGGCGGACATCGGATCACTCGAAATCGGTAAGCGGGCCGACATCGCCATCTGGGACCTGTCGACGCTTGACCATGCCGGCATTTTCGATCCCGTCGAAGCGCTGGTACATGGCCCGCCGCGCCGCCCATCCGGTGTGCTCGTGGACGGTCGTGTGGTGGTCGACAACTCGCGGCTGCTGACAGCGGACGTCGACGCCCTCGCCGTCGAGCTGTCGAAGCAGTGTGCCCGACTGGCCGAGCTCGCGGGCACGCCAGTTGCCGGGTAGGCTCGTCGAATGCCGACATTTGCGCGTGAGATCTCATTCCGCCCCGCCGACCCTGAGCGACTTGCGGTGCGCGACGAGCACCGTGCCCACATCCGCGACCTGTTCGAGCGTGGCCTCGTTCGCATGTCTGGGCCGTTCGCGGACGACTGTGGTGCCCTGATCGTTTACCGCACCGACGACGAGGCAGCAGCGCGAGAGCTGATCGCAGCTGACCCATATTCGCGTGCGGGAGTTGTGGCCGAGGTCGGCCTCCGTGAGTGGAATACGGTATTTCCTGCCGACTGAGGCCTTCCAGCAGCCCTGATCAGCAGGTAGCGTGGACCGACGACGCCCCCCGCCGCGCAAGGATCAGCCCCATGGCCAGCCCCACGACCACGACCAGCAGCGATGTACCGGTCATCAAGCTGAACGACCGTCGCTCGATCCCGCAGCTCGGATTCGGAACGTATCTGATCCCTGATGAGGAGCTTGACGTACTGCTCGCTGACGCCTTTGCGGCTGGCTACCGGGCAGTCGATACCGCGCGGATCTACGGCAATGAAGAGGGCGTTGGTCGCGCCATTGCAGCGGCGGATCTGCCGCGTGACGCGTTCCACATTACGACCAAGCTGTGGAACGACGATCAGGGATACGGTCAGACCATTCGCGCCTTCGAGGCCAGCTGTAACCGGCTCGGTGTCGACTGGCTCGACATGTACCTGATGCATTGGCCCGCTCCCTCGCGCAACACGTATGTCGACACCTGGCGGGCATTCGTGCAGCTGAAGATGGATCGGCTGTCGCGAAGCATCGGCGTCTCGAACTTCCAGATCGAGCATCTGGATCGCATCATCGACGACTCAGGTGTCGTTCCGGCGGTCAACCAGATCGAGCTGCACCCGTACTTCCAGCAGGCGCAGCTGCGCGAGTACCACCAGGAGCAGGGAATCGTTACCCAGAGCTGGAGTCCACTCGGTCAGGGTGGCGAGTTGCTCACCGATCCGGTGATCGTGGCCATTGCCGAGCGCCTCGGCCGAACGCCGGCGCAGGTCGTGCTTCGCTGGCACCTGCAGCTTGGCCTGGTCGTGATTCCCAAGACCGCCACCGCCAGCCGGGTGGTCGAGAACTTCGACGTCTTCTCGTTCGATCTGACGGCAGAGGATATGGCGGCGATCGAGTCGCTCGATCGCGGCGCAGACGGTCGCATCGGCCCGAATCCGGACACCGCAACCTTCTAGCAGCGGCTCAGCCGTCGTCGTTCGACGATTTGACCAGTCGGTAGATGCCGTAGCCTGCGCCACCGGCGGCAGCCAGGGTCACTCCGTATGCCCCGGCGACTTTGAGCATGAAGCCGGGAGGCATCGGCTCGCGACGGCCGCGGTCGGCAACGTCCCGAACCGCGACAGCTGCGTCGGCGGTCAGTGTGCGAACGCTCGAGAGCGACTGGCGCGGCGCAAATGAGCGCATTGCTGCCTGGGCCGTGTCGACCTTGGCGACCGCCATGTCGGCAGCGGCCTGTGTCTCCGCACTGACGGCACTGACCTTGCCTGCCACGGCGATGCGCTCGCCCGCGTATTCAAGGCCTGCCTCGGTATTCAGGCGAGCCTCGTCGTACTGGTGGTAGGGCTGCAGTACCTCGTGAACCTGCGAACGGGCGGAATCCATGTCGGTGCGTCCACGTCGCAGTGGCATCAGAGCTTCGTTGGCTGCGCGCTGAAGGACCGTACGATCGGTCGAGCTTTGCACCGGATACATGATGTCGGCCGCAGTCCGTGCAGCACGCGCGGCTGCATCGGCGTCTTCAAGTGCTCGTCGTGGCAGGCCGCCCCGCACGTCTGCTGCCACGCTCGCTGCGCGACCGGCAGTGCTCGCCTGGTCGATCACCGCCGAAAAGGTCGTGGTGGGGTTGACGTACGGAGTTGCCCAGGCAGTTGCACCGTCAATCGCCGAATCGAACCGCCGCGCAGCGGTGGTGAACGCTTCGCGCGCCGAGGCGCGTGATCGCGGCCCACCCAGCAGGTTCTCCAGCGGCACCGTCCGCGCAGCGGATTCAAGTACCTCGTGGTACCGCATGGAATCCTTCAGCCCGGCGGCCGCCCGTTCAGCGAACACAGCCACCCGCTTGCCCGGCGTTCGAAAGAGCAACAGGTCAACGTAGCCCATCTGCACTGTCCCATCGATCGGTCGACCACGGTGCGTCCCGGCACCGGCAGCTGACCACTTCAGTTCCAGCAGCATTTCGCTGGAACCCGTCCAACCGTGATGTCGCAGTAATCGCGTCGACTGTTGCACCGCTTGGAACATCGCAACGTCGCCCAGTCGACACTTCGGCGGACGCAATTGGCATAACGCGGATGTAGCCGGCCAGGGGTGAAGTGACGTATGGGACCGATTTCTCGAGCTGCCGTGGCAGCAGGTGTTGGAGTGACTGTCGGCTCGGGGCTAACAGCGCTTGCTGGATTGACCAGCACTGAATCCAATCCGCTCGCGGACGTGATGGCCGCCCCCTCGGCGGAGGGTGCGCTCGGTGTCAGCGCTCCCTGGATGATTGGACTCGGTGTCTCTGCGCATGCCGGCTTGACGATTGCAGACGCCGCCGGCCGCGCCTTGGCCCGGCGCGGTGTTGGTGGTGCGGCCAACATGGCTGCCCGAGTTGGTGTTGGAGCGGTGCCCGTTGCCGTCGCCGGCGCCCTGATGGGTGCTGCCTGGAATGCCGGCCACAACTGGGAGCCGCCCCGCACTGGCTGGTGGCGCTGAAGGTGCCCGCCGCAACCGTTTGTCGTGGTCGGCCGATAGACAGTCATTCGGGACGAAGCAAGGGACGAATTCATGGCTGGATCAATTGGGCGAAGCGTTGCCGGGATTACGGCGCATACGGCGGAAGGTGCCGCTGCTGGCGTGGCGCACGCGATTGCGGGTCAGGTTGATGGTGCCGCGACGGGCGGCGCACGTTCGATCGTCGGCATGTTCACTGACGCGGTCGCGCAGTTCGGATCGCGCAACGCATTCATGTTCAATGACGCTGCTGCCGGCGGCTGGAAGCACATGACATTTGCCGAGGCTGGCACCCGCGTTGAGCACCTGGGCGAAGGCCTGATCAAGTCCGGCGTCAAGCCGGGAGACAAGGTCGCGATTCTCGCCAACTCTCGTGTTGAGTGGGGGTTGGCTGACTACGCAACAATGGGCGCGGGGGGCGTCGTTGTTCCGATCTACCAGACCAACACCGCGCCCCAGGTGCTGCACGTTCTCAAGGACTCAGGTGCATCGCATTTGATCGTTGAGGATGCAGAACAGCTTGCCAAGCTCAATGAGATCCGGCACGAAGTTCCCGGCCTGAAGAACGTCTTCATCATGGACCCCGCCGGAGTGACCGGTGGTGCTACACCGTTGGCCGATGTTGAGCGGGTCGGCCGCGAGGCCGGAACAGGTGCCTGGAAGGCGCACGCCGACACACTGGCCCCAGACGATCTGGCCACGATCATCTATACGAGCGGAACGACCGGTAATCCCAAGGGGTCGATGCTGACGCACCGCAACTACAACGCGGTGGTCGATGCGCTGGCAGGCGCCGAAAACGTCTTCAACAAGGACGATCGCGTCGCGCTGTTTCTGCCGCTGGCGCATACATTCGCGCGCAGCGTCAACTTCGCCGGCGCAAAGATTGGCATGGAGGTTGCCTACTCAACTCCCAAGACGCTGATGGCTGACATGGCGCACATGAAGCCCACGATTCTGCCCAGCGTGCCGCGCATCTTCGAAAAGGCAAATGCCGCGATCGGTGAAAAGCTGGCCGCGCAGACGGGCGTCAAGGCACTGCTGACCAAGTGGGCGCTCAAGACCGGGAAGCAGCGGTACGAGGCTGTCGAAGCCGGACGCGAGGTTGGATTGATTCTTGGTACCAAACATCGCATCGCCGACAAGCTGGTGCTGAGCAAGATCCGCGAGCCCTTTGGTGGCGAGCTGCGCCTGGCCTTCTCGGGTGGCGCGCCACTTGATCAGAACATCCAGCGGTTCTTCGGATCAGCCGGTATTCCGATTCACGACGCGTACGGTCTGACCGAGGCTCCGGCCGTGTCGATGAACCTGCCGGGGGCATCGCGCATCGGAACGGTTGGTCGCGCGCTTCCGGGTACCGAAGTGATGCTCGGCGAGGGCAACGAACTGCTCGTACGCGGTCCTCAGGTCTTCAAGGGCTATTACAACAATGCCGCCAAGACCGCCGAGGCGCTCGATTCGCAGGGCTGGCTGCACACCGGTGACATGGTCGAGATCAGTGAGGACGGGTTCATTCGAATCACCGGCCGGATCAAGGATCTGATCAAGACGTCAGGTGGCAAGTACGTCCAGCCGGCGCAATTTGAGATGGCGATGAAGGCAAATCCGTTCATCTCGCAGGCCGTGATGTACGGCGACGGCAAGCCCTATGTCACCGCGTTGGTGACGCTGAACGAAGCCGAAGTCACGAAGTGGGCCGCCGCGCACGGCATCAACGGCAATATGCACGACATCGCCAGCCACCCGGACGTGCAGAAGATGGTTGACGACGCAATTGCTGCGTACAACAAGCCGCTTGATCCGCCCGAGCAGATCAAGAAGTTCCGCATTCTGGACAGCGACCTGACTGCCGAGGCAGGCGAGATCACGCCAACGCTCAAGGTCAAGCGCAATGTCGTCAGTGAGACCTTCAAGCCGCAGCTCGAGGCAATGTATGCCGAGGATGCGCCTGCCGCAGGCGTCATCAGCCGCGGCTGATCGTTTCTGTCAGGTGTCGAACAATGCGCCTGACACTTTCACGTTTGCCCGTGCGCCACGCTTGACTGGCGCATCCGACCACCCGACGGTGGACGTACCCTCGCCGAACGGGACGGTTCGGAGTACGGATACGGAGATGCACTGTGATGGGACGCGCATATGGGCGATTGGCTGGAACCCTGGTGGTTGCGTTGTCAGCACTGGTTCTCGGGGCCATGCCCGCACAGGCAGCAACACCGACCGCAGAGCAGATGTCGACAGCGCGACAGGCGTTCGTCGACCGCTCGGCCGAGCTTCGCTTCGTCGCGGTCGGCACCAAGAACGACTCTTCGGTGTACAACGTCGCCGGTGCCACGCGCGGCAGCGCCCTGACTGATCGGGCATTTGATCGTGCGACGGCGGCAATGGAGCGCTATCGATCGATGACGCGGGAGGCAGGCAGATGGTCTGCGGTGTCGCAGTGGACAATCGACCAGCAGGCCCGGAACCGCTACCTGCATGGAGTCGCGCAGGGAGCATTCAGAACCATGACTCAGGAGGTCGCCGACGCCCAGCACGCATCGCACAGCGGATTCTCCGGCGCCGGCAAGCCACTCACATTCGCCGACGAAACTGCGCTCGATGTTCTCAAGGCAATCGGCCACTCGCGCGGGGAGTTCCCGGTGTCCTGGTCGCGCAGCTACTGGCTGTACTGGCGGATCGCACACGAAAGCAGTGGCAACCGCTTCGCCCAGAACGGCTCATCATCAGCGTATGGTCGCTTCCAGTTCCTTGACTCAACCTGGCGCACCGTGCCCGGCGGCTACAAGACAAGCGACGGCATGCTGCAGAGCCTGTTCGGAATGCGCTACATCAGGGCTCGATACGGCAACCCCGACGCCGCACCACACAGCGGTACGTACTAAAGGGGGCGGTAGCCGAAGTCAGACTGCGTGGCACTGGCAAGCTTCTCGTACGCGGCATACGCGTCAAGCGCGGCCTGGGCTTCCACTGGGGCCTTCTCTGAGTCGAACTCGATGCCGCGGGAGCGATTGTTGATGAAGATCTGAGTACGGCCAATGCCCACGCGCTCGCGGCTGGCGGGCGATGTCATTTTCTCGAGCAAGCCGCTGGCACGAACCGCATCGAACAGTGCGCTCGCTGCTGCTCGTTCGTGGGTGCGTCGTTCGAACGCGCGCAGGCTGATCCCGGTGGCTCGACCATTCAGATAGTCGATGCGTGACACGGTGCCACCGTACGGCCCGTGTGGTTCCGCGGCCACTGCGCGAATCGTCGCGTACATGCGCCCTGGCTCGCCTTCGACAGCGTGCCCAGTGACAATGTGCAGGTTGCTGATTGGTGTCGGTTCCATCCCCATGGTCGGGGATTGTACGGTGCCTGCCGACCCGATGCCGTGCTCGCACGTTTCGCCGTCAGTTGCCAGCTGTCGCGTCGTTGACGATCGAGGTGCAGTGAGCGCACCGGCGTGCGGCCGCCGGGATCGAGCTGAGGCACTCAGGGCAGTCGCGCTGGTCTGGTCCAGTCTCACCAGCGCTCAATCTGGTCATGGCGGCGTTCATTGGTTTGACCACGAAGAAGAACACGCCTGCCATCGTTCCGAGAAAGGTGATCAATGTGGTCAGCAGTGCCCCGAACTTAAGTGTTGCAGGGGCGCCCTGATCGGCCCAGGGCAACTCCGGAAGCCGCAATTGCAGCGCCGAGCTGAAGTCGGGAGTGCCAACGAGAAATGCAATCAGCGGATCGATCAGGTTGGCAACGATCGAGGACACAACTGCGCCGAACGCTGCGCCGGCAATCAGTCCAACGGCAAGGTCAACGACGTTGCCACGCATGATGAAGCTGCGGAATTCAGTAAGCATCGGGACGACCCTTCATCCTGGTGTGTCGGCACAGCGGTGACCATCGATTGTCCCACATGACCGCCGCGGCCGGCTTCTGCTTGGATGCGCATATGACATTTCCGCTGACCCCCGAGAAGCTGGCGCATCCATCGGTGCTCACACCCGAACTTTTTTCCTCACACAACCGTGAGCATGGCTGGCTGGAGGGTCATACAGCCCCCGAAGCGGTGGTCATGCTCTACCACCGTGGCTTGGCAGAGATGATTGCCGAGCGGCGCCCCACCACCACGGTGCGCGGATTCATCGCCGACTATCTGCTGCTCGACGAGTTCGACGGCCGAATTGCACTTGCCGCCAACTTCGGTATCGGCGCGCCCGCTGCCACATTCGTGCTGGAGGACCTGGCCAGTTCAGGTGCGACAACATTCCTCTCTGTCGGCACGTGTGGCGGCCTGCAGCCCGATATGCAGCCGGGTGACATTGTGGTTGCAGCTGATGCGCTGCGCGATGAGGGGACGTCGTACCACTACGCCGACGCATCAATGCAGGCTGAGGCCGATTCTGGGCTGGTGGCCGCGCTACAGCATGCCTGTGCCGACGACGGAATTGCGGTCCGCACCGGGACCACCTGGACCACCGATGCTCCGTACCGTGAGACAGGGATTGAGGTGGTGCGCCATCGCGATGCGGGTGTACTGACCGTTGAGATGGAAGCGGCAGGTGTGTTCATCGCAGGCGCGGTTCGAGGCGTGTCAGTCGCCAGCCTGCTCGTCGTAAGTGACGTCGTGCAGCAGGAGAACTGGATGCCTGCGTTCCATGCCGATGAAACGGTGGGGGCGCTCGTGCGTGCGGTGGAGCTTGCGCTGAGCGTCATCCAATCGCGGTCTGTACCAACAGGAACACGTTAAGCGACACGATCAGTCCAACAACTACCGTCGCGACTGCCGTGGTAACACCACGATTCACCAGGTTGCCCATCAGCTGTCGATTGCGGCAGAACATCAGCAGCGGAATCAGCGCGAACGGAATTCCGAAGCTCAGCACGACCTGGCTGAGAATCAGTGCCCACGACGGATTGACACCGATCGCAATGATCACGAACGCCGGGGCCATCGTCACAGCGCGGCGAAGGAAGAGCGGGATCGACCGGTTGATGTAGCCCTGCATCACGACCTGGCCTGCCATCGTGCCGACACTGGATGAGCTGATACCGCTAGCCAGCAGTGCGATGCCGAAGACGATATCCGAGTGATTGCCGAGGATCGTCCCCAGCGAGCGGAAGACCTCGTCCAGATCTTCCATTCCAGTCAGTCCGCGTGAGTGGAACGTCGCGGCTGCCAGGACGAGCATGCTCATGTTGACGAACCCGGCGATGCTCATTGCGATGATCACGTCGATCAGCTCAAAGCGGAAGATTCGCTTGCGGGCCTTCTCCGACGTGCCGACGATTCGGTCCTGCGTCAAGGCAGAGTGCAGATAGATCACGTGTGGCATGACTGTAGCGCCGAGGATGCCGGTTGCCAGCAGGATGCTGTCGGTGCCCGAAAACTGTGGCGTGAACAGGCCGGTCAACACGTCGCCTGCGTTGGGATCGGCAATCAACATCTGGAAGGCAAAGCCCAGCACAATGATCGCAACAATTCCCGCAATCGCCGCCTCCAGGTGACGGAAACCCCGTTCCTGCAGCGCGAGGATTCCGAACGCGACGACTCCGGTAATACACGCCGCGGCGAGCAATGGAATATCGAACAGAAGATTGAGTGCCAATGAGGCACCGATGAACTCGGCAAGATCGGTTGCCATTGCGATCGCCTCTGCCTGTATCCACAGAAGGATTCGTACCGGTCGTGGAAACCGGTCGCGGCTGACCTCTGCAAGGTTCTGGCCGGTGGCGATCCCCAACTTTGCGCTCATGGACTGAATGAGCATTGCCATCAGGTTGGAACAGAGGATCACCCACAGCAGCATGTAGCCGTACTTGGACCCCGCCGCAATGTTGGTGGCAAAGTTGCCTGGGTCGACGTAGGCAACCGATGCAATGAACGCCGGCCCGAGAAACGGCCAGAGCTTCCGGTAGCCGCGCCGGTCGCCGGATAGCGAGCGTTCAGCGGCGCGCAGGACGCGCAGCTCGCCCGGCAGCACGTCTCCAACTTTGATTGACGGTTCGGGTCGCGTGTCCGCATTGTCGACGGGTGCGGTGGCCTTTCCGGCGTGGTGGTTCTACTTCAATGAGCTGTGCGATCTGCACGCTGAGCGTGATCGGTTCGGGCGCTGAGTCAGCCTGCACGGTGACCGTGCCTGCAACCGGCTCAGCCGCAACGACGGTGACCGGGGAATCCACGGTCAGTCGATTGTCGGCAAGGAACGTCAGCAGGTCCGGTGATTCATCCAGCACCTGGCGAATGGTGGCGCTGGTTCCCGGTTCCAATGCATCGAGTGGAGTGAGTGCGCGATCGGGAATCGTGCCATCGCGGCGGGGAA
>CAYNNW010000054.1:0-9230 GCA_964398435.1 uncultured Gaiellales bacterium
GGCCAATCCGAACAAGCGTGATGGTATTCGGCGTGATTCGCATCATTGGCTGCTCTGCTCCATCGCCCCTACTCGGGCCGGGTACGGTGCGCCACTGACGAGAGTGCCAGGAACACGACCATCGCTACGTTGTAGGCGGTAATGTCAGAGACATCCCGCGATGGATCGAATTCCACCACATCCAGCGAGCGGGCGCGGCGGTCACTGCAGGCCTGGAACACGCCGATCGCGAGCGAGGATGGAGACAGGCCACCCGGCATCGCTGCAACCGTCCCGGGCGCGAAGGCCCGATCAAGCACGTCAATGTCCACTGTGATGTGCAGGGCGTCGCAATCGGCCAGATGCATTGACGCATCCCCCACCAGCGTTCGCATGCCCCGCTCTACGACATCGTCGAGCGAGTAGCGGACGATCCCATGCTGCTCTGCCCAGCGCGTGTTGTCGCGATGGTTGGCAAACGGGTGGATGCCGATCTGCACAACGTCGCGGCCCTTCACCACACCTTCCTCAATCAGGCCCCGAATCGGAGTTCCATTGCTGACACCCCCCTCAATCGGGCGAACGTCGTGGTGCGCGTCGAACTGGATGATGCCCAGCCGCGAGCATCGCTCTGCAAACGTGGTGGCAAGTGGCCACGTCACCGAATGGTCACCGCCAATTGCAACCGTGAATGGCGCGCTGTCAGCAGCTCGCGCCGCCAGTCGGGAGATCGACTCGCGCGCAGGCCCCCACGGCTCTCGAATGGCACCGGCATCACCGTGATCAAGCACACACCACGGCGACAGGTCTACTCGGTGCCAGGAATCCCAATCCGCAAATCGACCGAACGCTTTTCGAACGGCAATCGGAGCGGTATCCGCCCGGGAGGGGGTGATCGACAACGCCGAGAAGTCTGCGCCCATGATTGCGGCCAGGACGTCGCGCTGCTCCGAATCAGGCGCTGCTCCGCTGCGATGGGGAGTAACGAACAGGTCGAACGTCACTTGTACACCCTCCGTGGATAGACATGTCGCGGGGATTCAACGCGGTCCAGAAACAGTTTTCCGTCGAGGTGATCGATCTCGTGAAGGAGCAGTCGCGCCTCGAATGCGTCGGCAGCCAACGATACCGGCCCGTCTCCGGGAATGGTGCCCTCGACCAGTACCGTCTCGGCCCGTCGCACGTCAGCGGTGAAGTCGGGGATGCTGAGACACCCCTCGCGCATGACACAGCTGCCGCCGCTCTCGACGATCCGGGGATTGGCGATGATGACCAGCCCGTGGCAGCTGCGCGCACGTCGATGCCCCGTTACATCAATGACGACAAGTCGGAGTGGCGACCCGATCTGCGGTGCGGCCAAGCCGATGCAGCCAGGGTGCGCGCGCATCGTGTCGACAAGGTCGGTCATCAGATCGCGAATCGAACCGGCAGCAGCGGCTGGCGCAGCGCCGTCGACGAGCGCGTTGGGATCTTCAAGCGCAGCGGGATCGAGCGGAGCGCAGACGCGCTTCAACATCTCGTCGGGCACTAGGAGGACGTCGCGTACAGCCATCTGTGCGTGCTCCTGCGCCTAGAGTGCGTCCTGGTCGTTCGCCTCGTGCATGCTGACCTCGAGCTGAACGTCGCCACCAGCAGTGGCCAGCCGCTGCACGAGCGTGTCCGCTTCCAGGTCGGCTGGAACGATGACGTTGAACCACATTGCAAACACGCCCGCGCGCGTGACGCGACTCCCGAAGTCCGTGATATTGACCTTGGCATCTGCCAGCTCTCGTGCCAATGCGCTGACGAGCCCGGGCCGGTCAGGACCATATGCGGCAATAACCCAGGCGCTGCCCGAGCTGTCCGGCAGCTGCACCGCCGAATCGACACCCTCCCGGACTTCCAGCAGCAGCCCCCAATCGCGCGCAACCGGTTCGAGCACCTGTGAGACCTCATCAAACGACGCATCACAGCGAACCTGAAGCAGCATCGCGAACTGGTTGCCAAGGATCGTCATCGACGAATCCTCGATGCTCCCACCAAACTCGTGCAGCGTTGACGAAACCGCGGCAACAATCCCGGGACGGTCTGTTCCGATGGCAGCCACGATGAACTCACCCATGCACGATCCTCCCCTGGTTGCAGCGGCTCAGAACCCTTCCTGCCCGACCGATCGGCGGACCACACCCGCACAACGCAACCTGCGGGCCATGCAGGACAATTCGAGTTGCGGGCGAAACCACAGGTGTTGATACCCCTTGGGTGTCGTACAGAGGGGCGCCGCTTTTTCGCATCGCTCCGCACCCGACAACGAACCAGGAGTCCCAGTGAAGCGCTTCACAACCATCTGGCTGGTGTTCTCAGCCGCGTACCTTGTCTTCTTCGTGATTACGGTCAGCAGCATCAACGACTCGCTGCCAGACATGGTCTTCCGCAGCTTCTACACCATCGGTGCGTATCTGATTCTGCTGGGCATGGCGATGCCTACCCTGCTTCGCGATGCGGTGTCCGGCGACGCTCCTGCAGCACCGGCAGGCAAGGCAAAGGACATGGAATCCTCAGCTGACGACAAAGCAGCCTGATCAATCGCAGCGCGCCCGCCGGCCGGCCTGGCCTGCGAGTGCGGTGTACATGAAAAGGGGCCCCGGACGATGTGATCGTCCGGGGCCCCTTTTCATCTTCGGATCAATGAGGTGCGGTTCAGCCCATGCTGCTGATGCCCAGCGCCTCAACGCGCGCTTCGATACCGCGCCAGTCGAGGTTGCGGAACCAGGCGTCGATGTAGCCGGCGCGATCGGTGCCCCAGTCCGCAAAGTACGCGTGCTCGTAGACGTCGAGCGCAGCCAGCAGCGAAGCGTTCCAGATCGGGAACGTATTCTGCGCGTCGCCGATCCACGTTCCGAGCAGGCCGGTCTCCCAGTCCCAGGCGAGGAAGGCCCAACCTCGGCCACCCATACCGGTGGCCTTCATGTCTGCCTTCCAGTTGTCGTAGCTTCCCCACTGGCGGTCGATCTGCTCGCCGAGCCAGCCGGTTGGGGCTGATCCGTCGCCACCGAGGTGCTGGAAGTAGACCTGGTGATTCTTGACGCCACCAACGGCAAACGTGAGATCCGTCTTGAGCGCTCGCCAGTCACTGAAGATCTGGTTCGCAGTCGACTTGTCCACGGCAGCAAGCTTGGACTCGATGTCCTTCCACTTGGCGACATAGCCCTCGTACAGCTTCCAGTGCTCGCGCATCGTCTTCTCGCTGATGCCGTCGAGCTGGGTCCAGGCGTCATTCCATTCGATTGTTCGAATATCGCCCTTCCACAGCGGCGCAGGTGCGGCGGTAGTCATGATTGGTCTCCTCCCATGGGGTTCGTGCATGCCCGCGGGCGCTGCACTTGACCGACCCATCCTAGGAGTGATCAGGCCTGTTCGCCACTGCAATCGTCCCGGCGACCGCACCACTGGTGCGCGAATCCTGCTGAAATGCTCCGCACAGGTCGGCCAGCGCCGTGTCCGGGGCAGGCCGTAGCTCGCATACCACGCGTCTGAGGCAGATCAGGATGTCCGACATCGCAGGGTGGAGAAACACGTGACCAGTCCCGTACCTGCACAAGCAATCCTTCCACCCGCCGTGGTGTCGGCTCCCTCAGGGTCTGCACCGCAGACGGGAACACCCACGCCTGCAGCAGCGCCACCTCCGCCGGCAGGAACACCCGGCACGGCCCCTGCCGGACCCGCCGGTGACGCGCAGAGTGGCGCAAGCATCGTCGGACCACCGGGCTCGAATCCGGTTCTGGTTCGCATCGTGGCTCTGAATGACTTTCACGGGCAGATCGGTGATTCCAGCTCGATCGTCGAAGGCGATGCCATCGGCGGCGCCGCCACACTTGCGGCGTACGTCAACAAGGAACGCGCCGGTAACCCGAACGGCACGGTTGTCGTCAGCGCCGGCGATGCATTCGGCGCATCGCCCCCCGAATCCACGCTTCTCAATCACGAGTCCTCGATGGCTGTCCTTGCTGCAATGGGTCTGAACGTTGCAACCATCGGCAACCACGAGACTGACAGTGGTCTGACCGAGCTGCTCCGACTTATCCGCGGCGGCAAGCGAGCCGGCAAGAAGGGCGGAACGAAGGGCGGACCCACCTGGCCCGGAAGCCCCTTCCCATGGGTGTCTGCCAACATCATCAACACAAAGACGGGCAAGCCCCTACTTCGCCCGTACGTGATCATGAAGGTGAATGGCGTCAAGGTCGCATTCATCGGGGCCGTCACCAAAGATCTGTACAAGCTCACGTCGCAGAAGGGGATTGCAGGCATCAAGGTGCTTGACCCGGCCGTGGCGATCAACCGATACATCCCCGAAATCCGAAAGCAGGGCGTCAAGGCGATCGTCGCCTTCATGCACGAGGGCGGTGAGTTCAACAAGAAGTCCCAGAAGCTGAGTGGGCCGATCGTGGATATCGCTACGCGGTTGCACCCGGAAGTTGATGCGGTTGTCTCGGCCCACTCGCACCAGACCTACTCAACGCGAGTGGCTGGGAAGATCGTTACGCAGGCCGGGTCTTACGCCAAGGCGCTCGCCTCGATCGACCTGTTGATCGACCCCAAGACCGGTCAGGTCGTGAACAGCACGTCCCGGATCGTTCGCAACAAGGAAAAGGGTATCGCCCCTGACCCGCTCGTTGGCGAACTTGTCAATCTGTTTGAGCGGTCCGTTGCACCACGAACGAAGAAGATCATTTCGCGGCTGCCGGGCGCTGTGAATCGCGAGCCATCGAAGGCCGGCGAGACCGCGCTCGGTACGCTGGTGGCTGAGGCCCAGCGCCGCGCTGCCAAGGCTGATGTGGCGCTGATGAATCCTGGCGGCATTCGCCAGGACATTCCACACGGCGGCGCGGTCAGTTGGGGCGAGCTCTATTCCGTGCAACCGTTCGGAAATCGCGTGCTGAAACTTTCAATGACTGGGAAGCAGCTGTTGGCGACACTCGAGCAGATCTTCCGGCCAGCTGGCGAAGAAACCATGATCCTCCAGGTCGCCGGAATGCGCGTCTGGTTCGACACCCGCAAGCCCATTGGGCAACGGATTGCAAAGGTCGTCATGGATGACGGCAAGCCACTCGATCTGAAGCGGCGATACACCGTGGCGGCCAACGAGTTCATCGCAGATGGCGGTGACGGGTTCACCGAGCTGACCAAGGCAACGCGACTGGCGGAGATCGGCGACGACATGAGCGTGCTCGTCAACTATCTCGCCAGCGGTGCCCCGGTTCCGATCAAGCCGATCGGACGCCTCAATCTGGTCCCCGGCGCACCAGCCGCCGACTACCACAACTAGCTCGAGCGTCAGCCGGCGGTGGTCGTGCTCGTCTTCGTGGTTGCAGTCTCCGCTGGAACGGGCTCACCCGGCTTGGGGACGATCTCCATCGAGCCGATGACCGCATTCGCAACTTCGCGGAATCGCCAGCGAACATCACTGCGATAGCGAACCTCGAGCTTCACGATCCGCCCGTCGACCTCGGCAAGTGCCGTGTGGTACATCATCCGTTCGACGTTGGGATCGCTCGGCGCAATTGAGACCTCGCGCACGACCAGATACGACGTCCCGCCGGCCGCCATGACCCGCTCAAACACAACACCGCCGTCAGCAAGATGTGCGGCGTGTGCCGACGCTGACAGATCGGAGGTTCGAAGCTCCGTTCGATATGCGTACGACTGCACCAGCCCATCGCCCGATCGGCCGCGGCCACGCCGGTCGACCGACCATTGCTGCGGGACCCGATATCGAATCCGCAGCGACTTCTCACCCTCGATCGGCGCAAGTGCAACCTGCCAGTCCGTCGTATTCACGGGCGGATTCAACCACCGCTGCGTCTGACCGACCGACGAGCCCGTATCGGTCTTCAGCTTGGGAGGTGTCCGCGGCAGCTTGGGGGGCGGCTTGTTGGGATCATCGGTTGGCGGTCGCGTGCACCCCGCGCACGCCAGTGCCACGAAAACGGCGAGCGCACTGGCCATTGCCGCGCGCCGATACGCGTGTCGGTCACCCACGTATGCCAATCCGCTCAGGCGTTGGTGGTCATCGCGTGAAAATCGAGAGCCTGATCGAGGATGGAATCCTCAACACCGAGCTCGCGTGCAACTTCACGCAGCGTGCGGCCGCTTGCGTGCGCCTCCATGACAATCTGCGTTGCCTTGTCGTATCCGATGAACGGGTTCAGGGCAGTTGCCACCGAGAGGCTGGCCTCGGCATACATCTCGCAGCGCTCGCGGCTGGCCTGGATACCGTCAACGCATCGCTCGGCAAACAGCGTCGCGGCGGCGGTCATCAGCTGCAGGCTCTGCAGCAGGTTTCGGGCGATCAGTGGGATGGCGACGTTCAACTCGAACGCTCCCTGGGTTCCACCCCAGGTGATTGCGGTGTCGTTGCCGATGACCTGCGCACTGACCTGCTGCATCATCTCGACCATGACCGGATTCACCTTGCCCGGCATGATCGACGAGCCCTTCTGCAGACTCGGAAGCTCGATCTCGGCGAGACCTGCGCGTGGACCGGAGGCCATCATTCGCAGATCGTTCGACAACTTGATCATCGAAACGGCAACAACCTTGAGTGCCCCGGAGAGCTCGACCAGCGCATCGCGGCTTGCCTGTGCTTCAAAACGGTCGAGCGGCGGCGAGATTCCCAGCTGTGATCGCGTGACCAATTTGGCGATAACGCCGTCCGCGAACTTGGGGTGCGTATTGAGCCCTGTGCCCGTAGCCGTTCCGCCGAGGGGGATCTGGCCGACGTGCTCAAGCGTTGCTGCAACCCGCTCGCGCCCCAGTCGCACCTGAGCCGCATACCCTGCGAACTCCTGCCCGAGCGTAACGGGCACCGCATCCATCATGTGGGTGCGGCCGCTCTTGACAATGTCGCTGAATTCGCGGGATTTTGCGGCCAACGACGCTTCGAGGGTCGTCAGCGCCGGCAGGAGCTGGTTGCTGGCGACATCGAGCGCTGCGAGGTGCACGGCGCTGGGGAAGGTGTCGTTCGACGACTGGCCCATGTTGACGTGGTCATTCGGGTGAACGCCGTCGCCAGCGAGTGAAGCGATCACCTCGTTGGCATTCATGTTTGTTGACGTGCCGGATCCCGTCTGAAAGACGTCGATCGGGAACTGCTCATCGTGCAGACCGTCAGCGATTGCGTCACCGGCAACCGCAATTCGCTCGGCGATTGCTGCATCGAGCAGCCCCAGCTCGGCATTCGTGCGAGCTGCATCTGCCTTGATCCGGGCAAGCCAGTGAATCACCTTTGCGGGTACCGGGTCTCCGGACACCGGAAAGTTCTTGATTGCCTTGTCGGTCTCTCCGCCCCACAACTGCTGCATGGTCGTCATCCTTCGCTCCCGGAACAGGTGTTCTGCACAATGTGTTGGTGACTGATTGTACGGTGTGGGCCGTGCCCGCGGCCAGCACAGGCCAGCGCAGGCGTCCGCGGCGCCCGCTCCGGGCCCGACGACCGACGATCAGGCAGATGTGCTCGATCGGCTCACATAGACACGCTGCTCCCCGCAGCACGCCACCGCACCAGCCACAGGGAACGCTTGGCATGGGCGGCGCAACCGGTGCGTACGAGCCACCGGTCAAGCGCGCCGTGCGACGGGCCAAGCGCACCACGCCGGCCCGGACCCGGCAGCTCGGCATGTCCGGTGGACTGATGATCAGCGCTGATGTTCTGGCCGGGTATCAGGTGCGCTCGGGTGTCGTGCAGGCCGCACTTCGGGCACTGCGCAAGCTTCCCGAGGCGGACCGCGCCCTGATCGCGCAACACGGAATCGCCATTCGCCTGCTCCCGGTCTCGGGACTTGAGAACAACCTCCTCGGTGCGACCACCATCGTTCAGGATGGCGCGGACGGGTCCTGGCGCCCAACGGAGATCCGGATCGCCGCGGCGGCCGGGCTGTCGGGTTCCCAGGCCACCGGCGAAATCGTGCAGCATGAGTTCGGCCACGCCGTCGCTGTGCTTCGGCGACAGGATCGAAGCGAAGCAGCCGCGATTCGCTACGCGCGATCGCACTGACCGCCCGCCGGTTACGCCAACCGCGTAGGATCGCGTCAATGCTCCTTCTGCCCGTGACACAGTTCTCGGTTCCCGTGATCCCGATCGTCGCATCGGTTGTCGTCGTTGGAATTGTGCTGCTCGGCTGGAAGATGCGCCTGACGCGCAATTCGATGATCAATGCGCTCGAAGCGCACTCAACCGCGTTTCGGGGTCGCTACCTGTCGCCACTGGTTGCCGCGTTCGGCCCAGATCATCCGTCCGGCATGTACGGACTACAGTTCGAGCACGGTGCCTGGACATTCGACCTGTTCGGATCGATCTACCCCGACGGTGTGCAGTCCGTCAGCATTGACGTGCGGGGCACTCCGATTGAGTACGGTGGTGGCACGGTCGAGGCAGAGTTCCTCACGAATCGTCGGGGAATCAAATCGGTAGTCTGCACTCCGGACGATCTGGAACGACAGGTCGAGCCCTTGCTGCGCCAGTTCACGCCGCTTGGCGTCTCCAACCTCACCGCAAGCGGCTACTCCCAGAGCGCCCGCGTTCAGGTTGAGCTGGCGGCAGACAACGACTTCGTTCCGGTGCTGCGCCAGCTGCTCGACCTGACTGCCATCCTGCTTGAGACGCTGACGACTGACGAACTGTCAGTCGCTACAGACTGATCAGGCACGCGGCGCGGCTGAGGCCGCCACCGTAGCCGACTAGCACGACGGCAGAACCTGGGACCAGGCTGCCATCGCGCGCTGCTGCGTTCAGGGCAATGGGTATCGAGGCGGCTGCCGTATTGCCGGTCGTGGCAATCGTGGTCACCACGCGCTCTGACGGAACCCCAAGTTCCGTAGCGGCCTGTTCAATGATTCTCAGATTGGACTGATGCGGAATCAGAAGATCCACCGCGGATGGCCGAATGCCGACCGCATCGCAGACATCGCTGACCGATTGCACCATGGCGTTGACCGCGAACTCGCGCACCGCCCGACCGTTCATCTGCAGCATCGTCGCGGCGGGATCAGCATTCCGGGCAGCCGATACGGGGGCGTGTGTGCCACCCACAGGAACATAGAGCGCCTCCAACCCGGACGGGTCGGTACCGTAGGACACTGACCGCAGACCGCGCCCCTCCCGGCTGGACTGACGACTCAACACGACCGCCCCCGCACCGTCACCGAACAGCACGCGCGAGGCACCGTTTCACGGATCGACAAAGCGGGAGCAACACTCGCTGACGACGACCACG
>CAYNNW010000055.1:0-9086 GCA_964398435.1 uncultured Gaiellales bacterium
CTCAGTCGCGTGTTCGGTTATGACGGTCCCACTGCGCCGTGGTACTCACTTGAGGATGAATCACCGGTGGTCGTCAAGGAGATCGAGTGGCGGCTGCGCGAGCTCGGCTACCTCCCGGGAACTCATCGATTGCGTGGACGGATCACGATCAAACTGATTCGTGCCATCCAGGCCTATCAGCGAGCTCACGACATTCCAGCACTGGGCACGGTCGGCCCGAAGACCAGCAGGGCACTGGACCGGGACCTGAAGCGGCTGAAGCCCGGTCGCCGCAAGTTCGTGCGCTGACCTGAACTGACTGCTGGCTCAGGCAACGTCGGCGTCGGCGTCAGAATCGCGAATTGGGGTCGGGTCAAACTCGACTCCAACCAGTGAGTCGACCAATCGCTCACACAGTGCAAGGTTGGTGTCGCGATCGCCCAGCTCAGCTACCACGGAGCGATTGTCCCGCTGCACGCGAGCACGATCGAGCGACGCAGCCGTCAGGATACCCTCGGCGACGGCAGCGGGATTGATCGCAACCAACACACCTGTCTCACCATCGTGAACCCATGGCCTGTTTGCGGGGATGTCGCTCAACACAGGAACTGCCCCCAACGCCATTGCCTCCAATAGTGACAGCGACATCCCATCACTTTCAGCGACACTGACATAGATATCTGCGGCTGCGACAAGCCGCTCAAGCTTCCAGGGGGGAAGGTGGCCATGGAGCGTGACCGATCGCCCATCAAGGCCGCACGCTTCAAGCTGGCGTTCTATCTCAGATCGCTGTGGACCGTCGCCCACGAGATCCAGATGAACATCGTGTCCAGCCGTGCTCAATTGCGCAACTGCGTCGATCACAACATCGATCCGGTAGAGCTGATGAAACGCGCGGGTGGACACGATCCGCAGCGAACCGCTTCGGGGTCCACCGATAGGAGTGGCTGCGCGCTCGCCCTCAGCCTCTGCCGCAACACGTGCAAGCCGGCGCGACTCAACACCGTACTGGAAGACGACGATCTGCCCCGTCCACCCCTCGCCCTCCAGCAGGTCCTCGACGGCCCGCTTCATCGGTTCGGCCGGAACGGTAATCAGCTCGGCAGCCCGAAGAACTCGCCTGACCAACCTGCGCATCATTGGTCGCTGCGGCGCAATCAGCACGTCGTCTCCGTGCGCCGTAACAACGAGTGGGCGGTGCCGCGATGCCAACGCCAGCATGCCGTAACTGGTGGCAAAGTGTGCGTGCACAACGTCGGGTTCGATACGTTCGATCAGGCGGCGAACTGCGGGGGTCTTGAAGAAGTATCCGGCCTTGCCAGCGCGCGGCTTGCCAAGATCATGAACCTGCCAGTTCGCCTCAATGACGTTGCCGTGCTCGTCATGGTCAACTGCATCACCATCGCCACACGTGATGACGTGGACGTCGTGTCCCTGGTGCGCAAAGAACCTGACCCAGCGACGCGTGTGAATTGATCCGTTCCAGGCGAGGAAGACAATACGCATTTCAGGCACTCCTCCGCCGTGGAACTGCCAGTCGGAACGCAACTTTTCGAGCCACAGCACGTGCGACCGTGGCACGATGATCGAAGGCCTGAGACCAGCGCTCTGCAGCAGCAGCGAATTCGCCACCGTCGACGTTGGAAATTCCTGGGGCGGGAAGCAACTGCGACAGGACCTTAAGCTGTGCTATGTGGAGCCGGTGGTAGAACGGGCTGGCAACATGCACCAGCCGGTGTGGATACAGGTCGTACCGCGACCACGATCGATCCACCTCGTACAGCGGTAGACGATTGGCCAGCGCCCGAACTCCCAGGTCGAATGCCTCCGCCGAGGACGGCAGGTCGGCATCGCATTGGAGCGTCGTAGTCGGCGCCGATCCGCCATCGAGCAGCGCGACGTCGTACAGCCCCCACAACGCCCAGATCCATCCATTGAGCACGTGCGACGCAGGCTTCGTTGGATACTCCTGCAATACCGGGCCATCAGCAGTCTGATCGACAAGCGGAGAGCCATGATCACGAAGCGGATGCGACATGATCTCAACAACTCGACGGTACTCAGCGTCGTCTTCTGATTCAATGGCCGCGCGCACGAGCAGGCTCAGTGCCTGGCCCTGCGCCATTGCCGATGCCCACGGTGGATCTATGTGGTAGGTGTGGGGCATCGGCTGGTGATACAGCAGCAGGCCATCATCGCTGATGTCAGTGCACACCCATTCCACAACTGCAGAGGCAACGTCGCCCCACTCTGCACAGATTTCACGCTCACTGGCGCTCATCCCAGGCGTCACGCGGGAGAGTTGCCAGGCGCCGAGTCCCAGCTGAACAACGCTGACGGGCAGCACAAATTGGCGCCTGGCTGTGAAGACATCCAGCCACGCCAATGATTCGCGGGGCGTTCCCCAACTTCGGGCAACCCCCGTGAGATCGTTGTAGTAGCCGGCGCATGGGTCGCCGGCGGCAAACGAGGAGATTGACTGGGGCTCGCGATGAATCATGCAGCGCTCCGTCCCGCGCCTGAGCGCGACACTGCACGCGTGGCATACTGGCGGTACAGTGCCTGAATCTGTGCGGCTTGTGACTCGAGCGAGTACGTCGTGCGAACACGCTCGCTGACGACGGCTGACATGGCTCGACGCGCTTGTTCGTCGGACAGTAGATCGGTCAGTGTTGCGGCGAGTCCGGCGGGATCTCGCGGTTCAACAAGTCGCCCGCCATCGCTGCGCAGCAGCATCGGAAGCTCGCCGACCCGGGTCGCGACCAGCGGGACGCCCGCGGCCATCGATTCCAGGGCGGCGAGTGGCATTCCCTCCCAATCAGAGCAGACCACTGTCAGGTCAAAGGCCTGCATCAGGCGACCGGCATCACGGTGCTCTCCGGCGAAGACAACCGAATCCTGCAGCCCAAGCCGCTCCACCTGCGCATCGAGTTCGCCTCTGCACGGACCATCCCCAACAATCACGAGTTCGGGACGCTGCTGTTCGTCGATCATGGCCATTGCTTCAATGAGCATGTCGTGCGCCTTCTCTGGCCGAAGCCGTGCAACGATTCCAATCGATGCGCGCTCCGTACCTGAAGAGCTCAAGCCGAGTTCAGCCCGCGCTTCGTCACGTGGGAGCGCTGCGCCAATGTGGACTCCGTTGGGGATCATTCTGATTCTGTCCTCGCTGAATCCCTGAGCGCGGGCGCGGTCGGCAACGTGTGAGGCGACACAGACAACAGTTGAGGTCACCGGGCGGATCCATCGGCGCTCAATCAACGATCGCGCGCCACGGGCGTGCTGCTCCGACCAGTTGTGGTCGTGAACAACCAACGGCAGTCCGGTACGTCGCGCAATCAGCGCGCCCCAGACTGCCGACCCGTACTTGTGGGCGTGGATGACATCGCGGTCGTGGGCCAGATCGGCGACCAGCCGCCATGGGCGAATGTCAAAGCGACTCTGGCGATCAAGAATGGTGAATGACACGTGCGCGCGTTCAAGGATCGATCGAAGCGGGCCGTCGCCACGCGTCACAACCACATGAGTATCAACACCCCTCCCCTGCAGTGCGGCTGCAAGATCGACCGCTACACGCTCAGCACCACCGGCCGACAGGGAGTCGATCAGCGTGAGCACACGAATCGGGGGAGGATTCATCACGCAACCTCCCCCCGTGCCACGCCCGCCTCGATGCCCACGTGAGCATCGCGGTGGACTGCCTCGGGCGCTGCCAGTCCGTTGATCAGTCCGTCGTATGTGGTGGACATCTGTGCAGCCCAGCGGCGCATGGAGTACCGGGTTACGACACGAACCCGATTCTCGTGCCCGAGCTCATTCCACTCGCTCCGACATGACATCAACTGCTGAATGGCCTCCGCGATGGCCGGGGCGCTGTCCACTGGAACGGTGATGCAGCCCGGCAGGTTGTCGAACACTTCGACCTGGCCATCAGCCAGCGCAGCAATGACCACACGTCCACATGCCATCGCTTCGACAAGCCCATTGCCGAATCCCTCGGATCGGCTCGCGGACACGAAGATATCTGCCGCCTGATGCAGACGGTGGATCTCCTCTGATGGCTCCAGTACGTTCACCGGAGGCTCAACGTCATCAGCTGACGCCCCCACCGACCAGGCCCGAACGCTGTGTCCGTCGATCGTGGAGGGCAGACTGCGAAGCGCTGCCGCCAGCAGGTCCCCTCCCTTTCGATACCAGGCCCAGCCCATGTGCAGGATCATCACGTCATCCGAGGCCAGACCGAGCTCTCTGCGCACCTGTAGTCGCGTTGCATCATCCGGTCGAAATGTATCGGTATCACACCCGGCGACAACAGCAATCGCACGCCGTCCCATTCCTCGCGCGGATGCCTCGTCCGCCATGGCAACGGTAACTCCAATGCAGGCATCAACCCGACTGCCAGCCAGACGGAATTTGATCAGGTCCCGAACTCTGCGACCGAGGCTGCGGGCGTCAATACTCGTCTCCAGCGCCGTGCGGTAGTGCCAGATCTGTACGGGCGGGCGGCTGCGCGCTCCGGTGGGGCGGCGGTAGATTCCCGACCGGCGTATTGCCGCGACCGCCCGTGAGACAGCGATGTCGTAGGTGCCGAAGTGGGAGTGAACGATTTCGGCACCGACTGCACGTATGCACTCCTCGACGTCGCGAATCAGCTGTCGTGACGGCAGCGATGCGGGCTCTGGCAGGTAGCGAACGTCGATGCCGTCGCCGTGCAGCTGATCGATCCATGCTCGACCACGCGCTCGCTCGGGAAGGGCGACCACCGTCGTCTGTTCTGAGCCGTTCGATTGCAGTCGCTCATGCAGCATGCGCAATTGCCGGATGAATGCGCCGGGATATGGTGCCGAGAAATCGCATATGTGCAGTACCCGCACATCGTTGGTCGGGGCAACAGTCGGGGCGCATGCGTCGAGGATTGGCTCGGGAAGCAGCCAGCGCCGCAGTCGCCAGCCGGTCCCGACAATGGCTCCCCAGATCATGAGACCAACCAGCCCAGCTCCGATGACGCCGACCACGTCGTTGGACCAGAATGCGATTTCAAAGTACGCCCCGCGTGCACCGGCTCCGGCGAGCGCCGCGCCACCGGCAAGTGCTGAAACGGATGCGACCGTTCGAAGAATTGTTGGGGCAGGTCGAAGCGCTGCGACCAGCGGCGTTCCCTCGAGCAATCGCCACGATAGCCGCACGTGCGACACCACGTACCAGCTGAACGCAATTGAGGTTGCGATGCACGCCCCCGCAAGCCCAAGGCGGGGTATCAGCAGCAGATCCAGCACAAGGTTTGCAGCAACCGTGCTGACGCCGATCTGGATTCGCCGCCCCGCACCGCCGAGATAGTTCGCGGCCATCGTTGCATGCGGTGCAATACCCAACAGCAGCGCGTACAGGCCGAGGCCGAGGAACACGGGTACCGCGGCCTCGTAGCGATCTCCCAGGGCCACCGGCACGATGCGGTCTGCGAGCGCCATTGCGATCGCAACAATTCCAATGTAGGCGGTTCCGAGGGCAGCCAGCCATCGCGCGAACAGTCGACGACTGTCGCGCCCACCCACCGCGAGTCGCGGCGCCACCACCGTCGCCGCGGCAAGTCCGGGAAGGTGCAGCAGCGTAATCAGTCGCCAGGCGGCGATGTAGTGGGCCGCCCGCGCCGAGCCATGAATTGCCCAGATGACCAACTGGTCGACGACTCCGAAGAGTGCATAGCTCACGGTCACGATGAACATCGCTCGGCTGTAGCCCAGAACCTGGCGCAGACCAGCGCTGTGTGCCGCATCAACTGTGGCCTGCGCCTCGTCGTCCAATCGGCTCGACGCCCGGTATGCGACTGCAACAGTTACAAGACCGACCAGTGCCATTGTGGCAGTGGCCAACACCGAAGCGATGATCAGCGATCCGCCAGATCCGCCCAGTCGCAGTGCCGTGACCATGCCGGCAAGCTCGAGCACCGGCGTTGCCATTGTAATCACGACCAGAACCCGAATTCGCCGGAGCGCCGGCAGCAGCCCTGTGGCCACGCCGAGCATCGAGTTGGCCACCACCAATGCGCCGGCCAGCTGCAGGAACGGTGGGAGCCGGGTGTCGTTGCCGTGCACCGATCCACCGACGGAACTGGCGAACAGCATGCCGTACAGAAGCAACAGCAGTCCAGCGACCATTGCCGCGCCGCAGCGAAGTACCACGGTGCGACGCGCGACCCGCATGTCGGCGCGTCCGGCGGCAGTGAATCGCGCCAATGATGATGTCAACCCGAGGTCCGAAAGCACCACGAGCAGACCGGCAAGCGCGACCGCAACTCCATACTGACCGTACTCGGCGACGGGCAGTGCACGCGGAACGATAAGCCCCGTAACAGCGCTCGCAACCGCAGCGACCAGCCGTGCCGCCACGAGAGCGGCAACATGGATCGTTGTAGTGCTGCGGGTTCGTGCGCGAGGCACGCTGCTCCTTTCGTCAGGGGGTCGGTGGCCTGCCTGGTTCGGATGGCGGAATGTTGGCGGTGATGCCTCCGCGGACCGACAGACCGTCACTGTCACCGTTCGCCGGCGGCGCGTTGCTTTCGTGCAGTCGTGAATATGGTCCCTCACCCATTGGGTCGACTGCTGTCTGCAGTCCCGGGGACCTCGAGGCACCAGCTGCTGAATCAACGGGATACGTCAACGGCGCTGCAACACTGGTCGATGCCAGTTCGTAGCCGTAGGCGTTGGGACGCTCTGAGCCCACGATGACGATTGCGACCGGCGTCGATGATGCAGCGGTCAGTCGCGCACACGTGTCCTCAAGCTCGCCAAGGTTGCTTCCGCCCAGGCGCCCGCAGACCAGGACCTGGTCAGCCGCCGGTGCAATCGCGAGCGGGTCGGTCACGGCCAGCGCGGGCGGTGCATCGATGACCACGACCTCGCTGATGCCGGCGAGCCGCTCCACAAGCTGGCGGAATCCGACCGAGGCAAGCAGCACCGAGGCGTTGCTCGCCGGCGGCCCGGCGGGCATGGCCGCAAGGTTGGATCCGGCGAGGTTGAGTGCCTGCTCCACGGTGACGCTGCCAGCCAGTACCTGTGACAGTCCTGGTCGGCCCTGCAGCGATGGAAAGATGATGTCCTGCGAGGGGCGGCGCATGTCTGCATCTACCAGCACAACCTTTCGGCCCCCCATCGCCAGTGCCGACGCCAGTCCTGCTGCAACCGAGGACTTACCGTCACCGGGGCGGGGGCTGGTCACCAGCACAACGTGTGCCCCGTCGCCGCTGCGATCGAGCAGCAGACGCGTTCCCAGCGCCGCGTAGGCGTCGGCAACCAGGGGTTCGGCGGCCCCCGGAGCGAGCGGTACCGACTTGGTTGCCCGAGCCGACAGCGGGACGTTGACCACCACGGGTGCAGGGAGCCCGGCGAGGTGTGCGGGACGCAGTTTGCGGTCGAGACCGGCAAGCAGCAGCGCAATTCCAGCGCCGATTGCCAGCCCAGCAATCACAGCGCTGAAGATGGCCAGCATCGGGCGCGGCCAGACCGGCTCATCGGGAACGGTCGCCTTGTCCGAGACACGCAGCGCATCTGCCCACTGGGCGCGCTGGGTCCTCAGATCACTGAGCTTCTGGGTCAGCAGGGCCTTGCTCTGGTTAGCGGGATCGTCGAACTTGAGTCGGCCGAACTGCGAAATATCGTCGCGAAGCTGCTTGATCTGTGCGTCGATCGACCCCAGGGCGCCCCGCTGGCGCTCGGTGACAAACGTCGTCGCCCACGCATTGGCCATCTCGGCTGCCTGCCGCGCATTCGATGACGTGGCTTCAAACCTGATCACGGCCGCGTCACCAGCCGGTGCGATCCGCACCGAGGTGCGCATCGTGCGCTCGCTCACCCCCGCCTTGTCGGCCGCGGCCGCAGTAACCTGATTGGCCTGCGCATTGGTGACCAGCGTTGCCACGTCTTCACGGGTGACTCCATTGCTGGGAAGCCACGACCCCGTCGGATTCTCGCGGGACGGAGCCTGATACGTGACCTGTGCGACGGCCTCGAAGCGGGGAGTCGCAATTGACTGCGCCCAGAACCCTGCGGCCACCCCAGCAACCACGGCCATCCCCACCACGATCGGCCATCGCTGGATGATTGCCCGAAGCGAGCGCGATACGTCACTGGAGCCTGTCTTCATTGGTGTCCCCCTGTGATGACCTCGAACACGACTCTGGTCGCAAGCGCCATCGGCGCAAGCACCAGCACCGCACTGGTAATCCGTGTGTACCGTTGTGCCACGAGCCCGACCGCCCATATTGCGGGCAACATGAGCAGGCCAAATCGTGGCATCTGCCAGACGATCCCCGATGCCAGCGGCAGTAGCAGGCTCGCTGCGGCGAATGCCACCCACCCACGCACTTCCCAGCGGTTCCCCGCCGCACGAAGCGCAAACCATCCAATCGCAATGACCAGGACGGCTGTAGCCGCAAGCTCGATCCCTGGGCCCAGCGTGCCTGCCCGCACACTGGCGATTGCGTCAGCGACCGCACGGAATGGTCCCAGCGGGGAGAGTGACCGACCGAATCCGGACTGGGCGTGGAGCGATGCAAGGGGATCGCCGGTGGCGTGCCACAGGTACGCGAAGAAGCCGAGGACCGCGATCGGTGCTGCCGCCACACCAGCCAACAGTGCGGGAATTGCCGCTCGCGCCTGGTCGCCATCTTGGCGGGAGGCAACATACTGCGAGATCGCAATGCCCGTCAGTACGATTGCCACGAAGACACCCGGCGGTCGCGCCAGCCCTGCACACGCTGCGCACGGAACCGCCAGCAGCCACGACGTGGTGGTTCCGCGAAGTGCCAATGCGACTGCACTGCAGGTTGCGAGCAGCGTTGCGCTCTCGGTTGATGCCAGCGAGAAGAAGTGCGCTGTTGGCGCCAGCGCCAGCAGCGTGGCCGCAAGAATTGATGCATTCCGCCCGACATACCGCTCGCCGATCTGTGCCATCAGTACGAGCCCGGCAAGGAACATCATGCTCGAGAGCACGACTGCGACCCACCCCAGGGGAAGCCCGAGCTGCGCTGCAGGCCACAGCATCATGGGAAGCAACGGATACTCCGTCGCATTCGTTGCCGTATATCCATTCGCAACGACATCCGCATAGTG
>CAYNNW010000056.1:0-1510 GCA_964398435.1 uncultured Gaiellales bacterium
TCCCGATGTTGGCGCGCGTGCAGCCCCCCAGCTGCAGTGCGGACGAGTAACCCACACCACATACCTACCTCCCCAGACCGAAGCCATCCCCCATCCCCCCAACGACAGCTTCGGTCGAGCTCAGGCCCCGGCGCGCAGGATGCGCGCCGGGGCTGTTTTTCTTCCGGGACCGTACGCAGTGGCGTGCCAACACCGCACGCAGGTTCAGGAGCCGCTGCCCACCAGCGACGAGGTCAGCGGCTCAGCGTCGAGGAGCTGAGGGATCCCGGCTTCCAGCCGCGAGCGGTCCGCTGCATGCACTCAGCACCGGCGTACGTGACGCTCGTGCTTCGTCGACTCGCTCCACGGGTGCATTCTGCGGCGCAGCGAGCAGCAGCCCGGGCTCAATCTCGGCCTCACGAGCAATGCGATGGAGCACGGCAGCAAAACGGTCCAGCGTCTCACGAGACTCGGTCTCCGTTGGCTCGATCATCATTGCTTCCTCGACGAGCAATGGGAAGTACACCGTTGGCGGGTGATATCCGAAATCGATCAGTCGCTTTGCAACGTCGAGCGCACGAACACCGTGTGCGGCCTTGAGCTCACGGGCACTGATCACGAATTCGTGCATGCAGTGACGGTCGTACAGTCTCGGGAAAATATCGTCGAGCATGGCCTGCAGATAGTTGGCATTGAGTACAGCCATGTCGCTGGCACGTCGCAGACCGTCACGTCCATGCAGGCGGATGTAGCTCCACGCACGCACGAGGATGCCAAAGCTCCCCCAGTACTGACGGATCTGTCCTATTGACTCCGGGTGATCGGATGACAAGGCGAAGGAACCATCGTCATGTCGCTCTATCCGCGGCACCGGCAGGTACGGGGCCAGCTTGTCGCACACGGCGATCGGTCCTGCGCCAGGCCCTCCCCCGCCGTGCGGAGTTGAGAACGACTTGTGCGTATTGAAGTGCACAATGTCAAAGCCCATGTCTCCTGGACGTGCGCGACCCATGATCGCGTTGAAGTTTGCGCCGTCGTAGTACAGAAGCCCGCCAGCTGCGTGAATGATCGACGCGATGGTCGCGATGTTCTGGTCGAACAGCCCCAGCGTGCTGGGATTGGTCAGCATCAGCCCCACGATGCGATGCGATGCCACCGCATCACGCAAGGCATCGATGTCCATGCCGCCACGTTCGTCAGTGCGAACTGCGAGCGTCTGGAATCCCGCCATTGTGACGCTTGCAGGATTCGTCCCGTGAGCGGTATCGGGAATGACGACGTGCGTCGGCATCACATCGGCTCTTCCCAGCCGCTGTCGATGCTCATGCCAGGCGCGCATGATCATCAGCCCCGCCAGCTCGCCGTGTGCTCCTGCCGCTGGCTGCAGTGACACTGCCCGCAAGCCGCTGAGCTCAGCCAACGCGTCCTGCAGCCGCCAGAGCAACTCGAGTGCACCCTGCGCGTCTGCGGGATCGGCATGCGGGTGCAGGTCTGCCAGGCCGGGCATCGCAGCAATCCGCTCGTTGATCTT
>CAYNNW010000056.1:1520-3384 GCA_964398435.1 uncultured Gaiellales bacterium
TCTTCGGGTTGTACTTCATCGTGCACGAACCCAGGGGATAGAACCCCGTATCAATACAGTGGTTCTTCTGCGACAGCGAGACGTAGTGCCGAACAAGCTCACCCTCGGTAACCTCAGGGAGGCCCGGGGGTGTGCTTCGGAGCAACTGGTGTGGCAACGATGCCACAACGTGGTCTCCAGCAGTGGTCGGAAGCTGCACGCTGCTTCGGCCCGGTCGTGACCGATCAAAAATGGTCAGTGTCTCGGTAACTTCGCCCCCACCATCGTCGCCGGATGCTGCACTCGGTTCCACCGTGGTGGGGGCGACTCCAGCAGTATCATCGCTCGTCTCGGCCGGGAGATCTGGGGGTGGCGTTGCAACGGGTCCCGTCATGCGATCACCTCCGACAGCACTGAAGCCAACCGCTCGACATCCCCGGGAGTGTGCCGCTCGGTCGTCGCGAGCAGCAGGGCGTCGTCTGGCATCCCGGGCATGACTGTTGCCAGTGGAATCCCGGGATCGATTCCGTGGGCGCGTGCTCGCTCGCGAACCACGGTCGCGGGCTGACCGCATCGGACAGCAACCTCACGGAATCCCGGGCCGTCGAACATTGCCTCTATTCCGGGAACCGCTTCCAGCGAATTCCTGAGGAGTGCTGTCCGCTCAAACAACAGCTGGCCGAGCTTCATCAGCCCGACCGGGCCAAGCCACGACAGGTGTATGACTCCTGCGAGGGCGCACAGTGCCTGATTCGTGCAGATATTGGATGTCGCCCGCTCACGACGGATGTGCTGTTCCCTCGTCTGCAGCGCAAGCACCCACGCTCTGCGACCTGCACGGTCCACGGTCTCACTGACCATGCGCCCCGGCATCCGTCGCAGGAACCGCTGCTCGGCTGCCATGTAGCCAAAGCCCGGTCCCCCAAATGACATTGCATTGCCGAGCGGCTGGCCCTCGCCAACCACAAGGCCGGCTCCGTACTGCCCAGGTGCTTCGAGCACTCCCAGTGACAGTGGATCAGCCGAAACGATTGGGACAGCACCTGCAGCCGACGCCAATTCGCACAGGCGTGGCGCATCCTCGAGCAGACCGAAGACGTTCGGCTGCTGAATGATGAGCGCCGCGGTGTCGTCGCCGAGCGCGTTCTGGATTGCAGCAATGTCGGCCCGGCCGCCGCCGTCACTTCCAGCCGCAATCGGCGGAATGCTGATCACCGACAGTGACAGGGTCCGGCCCCAGGCCTCCAGTACACGGATCACAGACGGAAGGACGGTTCCGCTGACAATGACCTGTGACCGGCCGGTGAACGAGGCAGCAAGCGACATGGCTTCAGCTGCAGCACTCGCACCGTCGTACACCGAAGCATTTGCGACTGGAAGGCCGGTCAGCTCGCTGATCGCCGTCTGGAATTCAAAGATCGCCTGCAGCGTTCCCTGGCTGACCTCCGCCTGATACGGCGTATATGCGGTCGAGAACTCGCTACGCGAGGTCAGTGACTGGCACACCGCTGGAATGTAGTGGTCGTAGCAGCCGAACCCCAGAAACGACAGTTGGCTTCGTGTGCCGCGGTTGCGTGCTGCCAGCTGCGCGAGTTCGGCATCGAGCTCGAGTTCCCCGATTCCCAATGGAATCTGGAGTTCGCCCGTATAGCGAAGCTCCTCCGGGATCTCGCTGAACAGCTCGTCAACGCTGTCGACACCGATCGTGGCAAGCATCGCACGGACGTCAGCATCGGTGGCGGGGGAATATGGCATGGCCCGTGATGCTACCGGGCGCACCTGCTGTCGTCATCCTGGAGTGGTAATCAGGTCGTCACAAGCGCGACATAGGATTCAGCATCCATCAGCGACTCGATCTGTGCGGGATCGCTGAGCCGTACCTTGA
>CAYNNW010000056.1:3394-8182 GCA_964398435.1 uncultured Gaiellales bacterium
TCGCCGGCAACCACCGAAAACCCGACCTCTGGCGGCTGAAAGAAGACGATGTCCCCGAGCGCATCCTGTGCGTGCCAGGTGATGCCAAACTCGGCCACGTCGCCACTCACCCGAGCCCAGTCATGAGCCTCGTGGTATCGAAGATCCTCCGGATAGGTTGCCTCGCTCATGGTCATGAACTCCTCTGGACAAACGGTCGCTTGACGACGGCCGCATGCAGTGGTCGGCCGCGCACGTCGATCGTACATCGCGTACCAACCGACGAGTGGTCTGATGCGAGCATTGCAAGGGCGATGCCCGTTCCGAGAATCGGCGACATCGATCCGCTGGTGGTGACACCGATCTGGCTGCCCGAAGCGTTGAGCACACTGCATCCTGGCCGTGGAATGCCGCGTCCCTCACACAGCAACGGAACCAACGTCCGCGCCGGCCCGCCGCTGGAGCGCACGGCCTGCAGGATGTCGCGCGCGGGAAACTCGGCATCCCAGCCACAGGCCCAGCCCAGGCCCGCATCAAGTGGTGTGACGTCGGGACCAATGTCGTTGCCATGCAGCGGATAGCACGCTTCCAGGCGAAGGGTGTCCCGGGCTGCAAGCCCGACGGGTACGACCCGCGGATCATCAACGATCATCCGCCACAGGCTCACGGCATGCTCGGCCGCGACCACCAGCTCGACTCCGCGCTCGCCCGTGTACCCCGTGGTTGCGATGTCGACCGGTACGGACTCGGTGGGGGAAATTGCACAAGACGCAGTGATGATCTGGAAGGGTTTCAGTTCACGCACGTCAGCCAGCAGGTCGGCACACACGTCCAGTGACCGTGGGCCCTGCAGTGCGAACATTGCGGTATCGAAGGTCACGTCCTCGATCGAGCAGCCGGCCGGTTCGAGAACGGCTGCGAATCGCGAAATATCGAATTCGCGATTCGCTGCATTGACCACGACCTGCCAGTGATCCTCCCCACGGTGGTACAGGATCAGGTCATCGTCGATGCCACCGTTGTCGTTCAGCAGCAGCGTGTACTGGGCAGATCCCGGTGTTGCGCAGCGCCCGACATCGTTGGACAGCACGCGTTGCACGGCGTGCGCCACTCCAGGTCCCCGGAGTTCGCACCGTCCCATGTGACTGACATCGAACAGCCCGGCACCTGCCCGAACGGCCCGATGCTCTGACATCTCACTGGCATACCGGAGTGGCATTGACCAGCCAGCGAACGGAACCATCCGCGCACCTGCCGATACGTGCCACTCGTGGATTGGCGTCGTTCGAAGATCCGTCTCCTGCGACGTGACCGTCACTCCGTGTCCTCCCGATCCGTTGGCTCGTCAGCTGCGAGCGTAGCGGATCGTGCGGCGGACGTGCCGGCCTGTCCCTGCGGCCGAGGACCGCCCTGGCGGTTTCGATTGCGATTGCGGCCGCCGCGACTCCCGCGTCGACGTCGGCGCTGCGCGCCGCCGGCCGCTCCGGTTCCGCTTCCCGGACCGCTCTGCGCTGACGATTCGGAGGATGATTCACCCCCATCGGCAACACCGTCTGAACGGGTCCCTCGACTGCCGCTGTCAGCCTCGACCTCGGCTGCTTCGTCGCCGTCACTGTCCAGGTCATCGTCGACGTCACTGTCGTCACTGTCGTCGTCAATGTCCAGATCATCGTCGTCGTCACGATCGTCAACGTCGTCGCCGTCGTCGTCGCCAATGTCCAGGTCGTCGTCGCGATCGTCGCTGTCGTCGTCCAGCTCACCGTTGAGGTCGACGTCGTCGACATCGTCGACGTCCTCAACATCGTCACCGAGGTCGTCTGAATCGTCAGGACCGTCCGAGTCTTCCTCGTCGCCGATCAGGAGCAGACGCTCAGGGATCTCTGCAGCTGCATCATCGACGTCGGCACCGACGTCAGCATCCGTCTCCTCCATCGTCAGGTCGACGATGTCCTCGACGGTGGGCAGATCCTCGTCACCGGGAGCTGCGCCAGGCAGCGCGACCTGCACCACCTGCGTCATGCCGCTGGACTTGCGGCCACGTCCGCCACGTCGACGCCGCTTGCGAACTGGTTTGACAATCGTCGCAAGTGCTCGCGTTCCCGCGGACGCTTCGATGCGAACCGTCTTCTGTGATCCGACGTCGCCACCCGCGCCAACAATCGTGATGCATGTACCGTTGTGAACAACGATGCCGTCGTCCTCGTTGAGCGGGTCGACCTTCTCCACGACCAGTTTCAGCTGCTGTCCGGCGTAGAGAGGCTCAGCCATTTCGCTGATCTCCTCTTCGCTTCCCGTTGCTCGCAACGCGAATGCGTTTGATTCAAGACCGGGGTCCGGAAAGAGCCGCACGAGACGGCCAGCACGTTTGTTGACCTCGCGCCGCCGACCGGCTGTTCCCGACAGTATTGCGTGGACTGCTGGAGCAACGTCAATCGCCATCGCGCCAACATCAGAATCGACGCCGTCAGCCATCTGCACGATCGCCCGCTCAACGTCGATTGCCTGCGTCTCCGCTGACACAACAACGCCCTTGCCCTCACAATCACGACACGAACTGGTCAGGATCTCGCGAACTCCATCCGACACGTTCTGGCGCGTCATCTCAACCAGTCCCAGCGGACTGATCTCGACGAGATACGTCTTCGTGCGATCCTTTGACAGCTCCTTGCGGAAGTGTTCCAGCACGGCGTCGCGGTTCTTCATCAGATTCATGTCGATGAAGTCGACAACGATGATGCCCCCGATGTCCCGAAGTCGAAGCTGGCGGACGACCTCTTCAGCGGCTTCCATGTTCGTCTTCGTAATCGTCTCTTCCAGACTCGCCTTGCCAACATTCCGCCCCGTATTGACATCGATCACCGTAAACGCCTCGGCGTAGTCAATGATCAGATATCCGCCACCGGGAAGGTTGGCGCGACGACTGAGCGTTGAGCGGATGGCCTGCTCAACTCCGAACGTGTCAAACAGTGATTCAGTGCCTTCGTGCAGTCGCACACGCTCGGTCAATTGTGGAGAGGTCCGCTTCAGGTAACTGACAATCCTCTGGTACTGACGCTGGTCATCGACGATGACCTCTTCAACCTCGTCATTGAACAGGTCGCGAATCAGCCGCAGCGACAGATCCGCCTCGTTGTAGAGCAGCTTCGGCGCCTTCTGCTTGACTGACTGCTCCATCAGCTTCTCGTGGAACGCGAGCAGCATCTTGAGATCGCGTGCGATGTCATCTTCCAGTGCGCCCTCAGCGGCGGTTCGGATGATCAGGCCACCGCCGTTGGGAAGCTCAAGCTCCTTGACGATGCCACGAAGTCGCTCGCGTTCCTTGTCAGCCAGGCGACGACTGACTCCCAGCCCCTCGCCGTCCGGGACGTAGACAATGTACCGACCCGCAAGCGAATACTGGGTCGTCAGACGAGATCCCTTCGTCCCCATTGGATCCTTGACCACCTGGACGAGGATCTCCTGCCCCGGTCGAAGCAGCTCCTGGATCTTTCGCTTCTGCGGCATGCGGGCCTTGCCCGATCCACGCCGCCGACGCTGCTGTTGGCCTTTCTGCCCGGTTGCATCGGCATCGTCTTTGTCGGCTTTGCCGTCGCTGTCGCCGCTGCTGTCGCTGTCGTCGCCCGTCGAAGATGCTGTCTCGCCGTCGGTAGACGTCTCTGTGTTCCCGGACTGACCGGCCGCTTCGGATTCATCGCCGACGTCAACGGTCACCGTGGCCGCATCCCGTACGTCAGCGGCTGCCGCGGTCTGGGAGTCGGCGTCTGACGCCTCCTCTGAGACAGCCCCGCCGTTCTCCTCGACCGAGTCGGCTACATCGTCATCTGAACCGCTGGTCGCCAGCTTGACAGGCATTGCCTGGTCGCTGTCGGCAGCTGCCGGTGTGACTTCGTCAACATAGAGGAATCCATTGCGCTCAAGTCCGATGTCGACGAACGCGGCCTCCATTCCCGGCAGCACATTCTGCACGCGTCCCTTGTAGATATTGCCGGCAAGCGACTTGCGCCCTTTCCGCTCGACGTAGACCTCAACGACCCGTTCCTGTTCGCGAATCGCAACCCGGATCTCGTTCGGGTCCGACGCATTGATCAGCAGCTGCTTCTTGACCGCCTCTGCGGGTCGCTCATTGGCATCCAGCACTCTCCGCTGGGAGCCTGACGATGCGGACCCTCGTCGCACACGGGTGCGGTTCCGACCCCGATTCTGCGACGAACGGCGCGATCGGCGCGCACCGGACGAACGATTCGAGGATCGGTTCCCCGAACCACCCGATCGGTTTCCACCTGATCGATTTCCGCCCTGGCCGCCCGTGCCGGAGCTGTCGCCGCCCGATTGCGCACGAGCCTGGCCGCCGGATCCACCGGATCCACCGGATCCGCCTCGCCCGCGACCGCCGCGACGTCGACGTCGCTGGCCGCTCGACGACTGGCCACTGGATCCCTGCCCCGACTGTTCGCCGGCGGCAGTGGAGCCCGACTGTGTTTCTGATTCGCTGCGACTCCGATGCTGGTTTCCTGACGGGCGGCGTCGCCGACGCCGCTGCGAGCTTCCAGACCCGGTATCGCCGCTTCCGTCGGACCGGCCCTGTGCGCTGTCACCGCCCGATCGACCGCTGCCGGAACGGTTTCCACCCGAGCGATTGCCGCCTGAGCTGCCACCGCTTCGAGAACGGGAGTTCCCCGAACCGCCGGAGCGCTGTCCGCCACTTCGGTTCGCGCCGCCAGTCTGGACTTCCTCAGCCCCTCCCAGCGCCTTCTTGACCTTATCCATGAATCCCATGCTGCTAATCCTTCTCGTGAGTCAGGGCGACGC
>CAYNNW010000056.1:8192-9008 GCA_964398435.1 uncultured Gaiellales bacterium
GTAGTGCAGCGGCTCGGAATGAGCTGCTGCATGTGTGTCGCCAGCCAGCTGCTCGAGGACGATTTCCTCGCGCACCACACCGATCGACGGTAATTCAATTGCGGCGCGATCTCTGATCAGGCCGAGAAACTCGTCGAGCCGAATGCTCCCCGAGTCAGTCATCAATGCGGTCCACCGCACTGCATAGCCGCTGCCGGTAGCCGACAGCGGGTCACTCAACTGGACCACCTCAACGGCATCCAGACACTGGCGGGCGTCGTATGTACGGCGCTGTTTTGGCGTCGAACGCTCCACCAGTAATTCTTCCGCTGCACAGATCTCGTCGACGGCCCCCCGGACGACCTCGACGTCACCCCGAGGCACCTCGACCCGATACCGCGCTCCCGTGACCCGCTCCCCACGCCTTCGCCGGGTCGCGGGTATCTGCTGTACCGCTGAGATAACGACGCCCGCTGGAAGCAGTGGATTGACACGATCGGCGACGGTCGCGGCTTCCATCTGGCCGCTCACCTGCACGTCGAACAGATCATCGAGCGCAGCGACTCCGACCGGCCTGGGCATGACCATCCGGACCACAGGTCGTGGCTTCATTCCCGATGTCAGCGCCACCTGCATTCCGGCTCGGCGAAACGCCGAGAGGAAGGCATCCACCATTTCCAGATGACTCAGAAAACGGATTCTGCCGGTGACTGAATGCCGGACCCTGAGGCCCGTACGGTCGTCGATGTCCATTGTGATACCTCTCGTGGAACCATCGTCGCAACAGCTGGGCGCTCTTCGCATGAAGATGTGCGCTGCCAGCAGCTGCGGGTCGTC
>CAYNNW010000057.1:0-8826 GCA_964398435.1 uncultured Gaiellales bacterium
GGCGGGCGGGCCGCCCCGCTGAACGCTGACGCTGCTGGCGAGCCGCGCACCCATTACGGCCGCTTCAATGGATTGCGTGTGGTGCAGCGTTCTGCGATCGCCTGACCGAGATCCTGCAATCAACTGATGCGTCCCACGCTCGAGCCCGCGCGAAGCATCGGATGCGATTCTCACCTCGATCACTGGAGTGTGGTGCCACGGACTCGTGACTCCGGTTGAGACGAATCGATCAGGCAGTGGCACGAATCCGGAAGCGGAGGCGGTGATCATCTGCAGTCCTTAATACACGAGGGTGAGGGCGCGGCCGAAGAGCGCGCGCAGGAATCCCACCACCGGCGGCTGAGCCCTTCAATGATCCGATGGTGACTTGGCCTGCAGCGGCAGCAAATGCTGGCCGCCGTCCGGCGCTGTCAGCCTCGCATGCCGGAGCGTGCCACGTACGCGGCCACATGCAGCGTTGCATCGAGCGGCCACATCCCCGCGTCCTCGGCGGGAACATGTTCTGCAAGGTGTGCCCGGGTCAGGGTTGATTCCATGTGCTCTACTGCATCGGCGCGATGCGGGAATCGCACCGTTCCCGTGATTGTGTGTGCAGAAATATCAGTGAAGCTCTTCGACAGAAGCTCTCGGGCTGTGTCCTGACGAAACGACATCTCTGGACGTGATCCATCATCCGGGAGCAGGCCGTACAACTCCTCCAGCATGCCGTGGCCAAAGGTGGTGGCCAGCAACGCTCCACCGGGACGCAACACGCGGGCCAGTTCGGCAAGCCCGTGATCAATATCAGGAAGGTGGTACAACATCATGTTGGCCACGACAACATCGAAGCTCGCGTGCGTGAATGGAAGCTGCATGGCGTCGGCGACCTGGGCGGGCACGCCTGCGGCCCGCGCCACCTCGACCATACGAGGAGATCGGTCGGTTGCCGTGAACTCTGCCTGCGGAAAGGACGAAACGATGCGCGCGGCAAGTCGCCCGGTTCCACTCCCAATCTCAAGCACGCGCGCACCTGGCGCTCTGATAGTCGTGTGGTTCCCCAGAAGCGAGCAGATTTCTGCGTCGTAGTCGAGGTCGACCAACTGATCCGTAAATACGCGAAACCGCGTTTCCAGACGCGACTCGTCAGCGTACTCCGTATCCAATAGGTCGCTGTCGGTTATTCGAGCCACTCCCGCAACGTAGCAGGATTACACGCGCGATCAATATGGCAGCCACGTCTTGTACGTCTGGTGGTAGTACTCTTGATGAAGATTGCCGTGAGCGAGCACGAAGCTATCGACGTCGCGGGCGAATTGACTCCACCCAGCGGGCGGCTCATTGACGATGAAATCATCGATGTGGTGTCCAGCTCGCCCGAAATCTGCGTAGAAGTGGGTTCGACCGAGACGGGTTCCCTGCTCCAGCGCATCGGCCCACATGGAATCTGCTGCCGGAAAGCCGACCGGCGGATGGCTTGCGGTGTAGGACCGCACCATGCGCGACAGCTCGGCTGCACGATCAGCGTCGAGCGTTCCCGCCAGGCGTCGCGTGGGCAACGTGCGGCTCAGAGATCGACTGACCTCGCGACCTTCGATCTTCAGGCTTTCAAACAGCAGCTCAGGATGAACTGTGTCTATGACAAGCCTGGTCAGAAGTGGCGTGCGTTCAGCTGCCGCGGATGCGCTCGAAACAAGTCCCATGATCGCGTGGTCCCCACGTGTCGGAATCGAATCGGCGCACATGTTTGTCGAGGAACCATCTGGTAGATGTTTCAGCGGCCGCACCGGATATGGCCACTGACGACGTCAGGCGGGCGGAAGCTCGGCCTTCCAGCGCACGCCAACCCACTTGGTCCAGCCGCGGGGATCGACGCCGACGTTGAACCGGTTCTGAATGATCGGGTCAAGCCGGTCGATCACGCCCTGATTGACGGTCTTGAATACGACGGTGCCACTGCCGCGCGGCATGATCGTGGCTCGGTGCTCCCAAACGCCAGTCAACGCATCGATCACCGAGATGCGGTCCTTGAGCGAGCCCATCGGTCCCGTATACGGCTCCCTGCTCCCGGGAACGTAGACGTTCAATGAAATGCCGTCGAGGGTGGGCTCGAGCACCCCTCTAATCGCCTGGGCCGCTCGCTCGTCAAAGACATTGATCCCCAGCTCCGACGGACTCTTGGGGCCCCAGAACGACATGCTCCGAACACCGGGCATGCGCAGAACGTCGCGGGATATCCGGTAGTACAGATCCATTGCCGGTGTCCGCGGAACGCCCCACGGCTTCTGAATCGCCGAACTGATCATCCTTGGCCCCCCTAGGTTGCATGCTGCAACGTTGACAGTATCGAATTTCGATACGCCGATGACGGGTCATGCGCATTCGGGGTGCGCATACGGGAAGAGGGCAACGGGGATCATCGTGATGCAACTGTCTGGCACTGTTCGTACGCCAACCGTAGACAGCGTGTCCATCTTTGAGGTGCGCCGAGCCACCCTGGGCGAACGAAGCAACTTCGGAGCCGTTTCGCATACAGAGCTCACGACAACGATCCACTATAGGAATGGTGAGCCAACATTCCTGGAGGCTACAACCCGACCGGTCGTCCGCGAGCGGCCCGGCGAGTACGTTCCGCATATCGGACACCGGACCACGCTGCTCGCTGACGCGCTGTCGGGCCAGCGTCGCACCATAGGAATCAGTCAACCGGCAGTGCGCGATGCCCTCCTTGGCGTCGGCAATTCCGCGCAGGGCGTGGTGGAAGCGGTAACTCCCGATTACACCGCATCCAGATTCGCCGAAGACGCGACAGCGAGATTCCAACGATCACCATCGAAATCGTCGGAGGTTCTGATCGAGATCGCGACGAGCGGCGACAATCTCCGTCGCCAGTACGCGGCTCGAGTCGATTCGCCCGCAGTATCTGGTCTTATGAGTGACCTGGCCTCAGTCAAGCGCGGACTTCGATGGGAAGACAACCTGGGAACCCTGTACGTCGATCGATTCGCCGTCGATATCGCCGAGGTTGTTCGTCCCACAAAGTCGATGTCAGTCGCACGACATCTCATGTGGAATTCAGCCCTGGTGGCACGAGATGCCGCCGTCGTTGGCGGCTGCGTCGCAACGCTGGCAGGGATCGCGTATCTGGCGATTCGCGGGAACGCTGAATAGTCCGCTCACCAGACCGTCGGGCTCGTGACTGGCCGAGAGGTTACGGACGAAACCTTTAGGACTTCGCAAGCTCAAGAATATTCAGGGGTCCGCCCTGCGGGTCACCACTCGACGCTACCCGCCCGAATGGAATCTCCTGCGGCCCCCACGTTACACGGCCGCCTTCGGCGTCAAGCGTCGCCAGGGCGTCATCCAGGTTTGCGACGCCAAATGTGATTGCCCAGTGGCTCGGCACACCGTCCGTGCCCTCACCTTCCCACGGGCACAATCCGCACACGGGATTGCCGCCGAGCGCGAACTGCACGTACGGAACGGGCCCCATGTTGAGGTCCTTGGCATCCCAGCCGAACAGCGCGCAGTAGAACTCCTTGGCGGCGGCCATATCTGACGATCGCACTTCGCTCCAGCACAGTGCACCGGGCGAGTTAATCAGGCCGGCTCCGGTGTGCTTGGCTGGCTGCCACAACCCGAAGACCGCATCGGTGGGATCGGCAGCTACTGCCATCCACCCGGCCTCGTCAACCTGCATCGGCTCATACTGAACGGTTCCGCCAAGCTCTGCGATTCGCGTGCACGTATCGGTGATTGAGTCAACGTTGACGTATGGCGTCCATACCGGGGGCATCCCCATCTCACGCATGTTGTCGGGCATGTCCATCAGACCGGCAGCCAGGTGATCTGACGCACTCGCCAGCTGATAGCCGCCGCCGTTCGGTGCATCCGTGTAGGTCCATCCGAACATCTTGCTGAAAAAGCTCTTGGCGGCAGCGATGTCGAGCGCTGCGTAGTCGACCCACCACACGTCTCCGGCACGGTGGTCCTCACTGGTCAGGGTTGTTCGTCGCTGCGGTGCCTGCGTGGTCATGAATGTCCTCCGTTGTGCGTGCCGCGGTGGCCGGTGAAATACCGGCGCACACTACCGGATGTTCCACGAAAAAGGCCATCCGGCCTGCCGCTCCATACAATGCTGCTCTGATCCCGACGACAGGAACGAGGGAACCGATGTCCTCCCGAATCTCATCGCCAACACGCGCCGCCACAGGACACGCGGCTGACAGCCATACGGCCATCGAGGTCCGCGGTGCACGAGTCAACAACCTTCGAGGCGTGGATGTCACGCTGCCAAAGCGGCGACTGACAGTGTTCACTGGTGTGTCGGGGTCGGGCAAGAGCTCGCTGGTTTTTGGGACAATCGCAGCGGAATCACAGCGATTGATCAATGAGACCTACAGCGCGTTTGTCCAGGGGTTCATGCCGACGCTGGCGCGCCCCGACGTGGATGCACTGGAGGGACTTACCACTGCAATTATTGTCGACCAGGAGCGATTCACTCCGCACCCACGATCAACCGTCGGCACCGTCACTGACGCGAACGCACTTCTGCGCGTGCTGTTCAGTCGAATCGCCAAGCCCCATATTGGCTCGCCCAAGGCATACTCGTTCAACATTCCATCGATTACCGCAGTGGGTGCCATCAAGGTTGAGCGGGGGAATCGGCAGACCGTCAAGCGATCCTTCAGCGTTACTGGCGGCATGTGCCCACGCTGTGAGGGCATGGGGCGAATCAGCGATCTTGATATCACGCAGATTGTTGATGACAGCAAGTCACTTAATGATGGCGCAATATCGGTTCCCGGCTACAGCATGGATGGCTGGTATGGGCGCATCTTTCGCGGGAGCGGATACTTCGACCCGGACAAGCCCGTCGGAAAATACACCAGGAAGGAGCGTTCGGATCTTCTGTATCGCGAGCCGACGAAGATCAAGGTCGATGGGATCAATCTGACATATGAAGGCCTGGTACCCAAGATCCAGAAGTCGATGCTGTCCAAGGACAGGGAGGCACTCCAACCTCATATTCGCGCCTTCGTCGACCGGGCCGTGACATTTGGGGTATGCCCTGACTGCGATGGAACTCGACTCAGCGAAGGCGCGCGCTCATCCACAATTGACGGGATCAGTATCGCGGATGCGTGTGCAATGCAGATCAGCGATCTTGCGCCGTGGGTACGATCGATCGGTGCCTCCCAGATCCAACCTCTGCTGGATGCGCTCGCGGATTCCCTGGATTCCTTTGTGGAGATCGGATTGGGATACCTGTCGCTGGACCGGCCAACGGGAACGCTCTCTGGCGGCGAAGCGCAGCGAACAAAGCTGGTGCGCCACCTCGGCTCGCCGCTGACCGATGTCACCTATGTTTTCGACGAGCCAACAATTGGACTCCATCCACACGACATCCAACGGATGAATGATCTGCTGGTTCAGCTGAGGGACAAGGGCAACACGGTGCTGGTCGTCGAACATAAGCCGGAGACCATCGAGATTGCCGATCGCATTGTGGACCTGGGGCCCGGAGCAGGCGCCAATGGTGGGCAGATTGTTTTTGAGGGCACTGTCGAGGAGTTGCGTGCAAGCAGCACGCTGACGGGCAAACATCTGGACGACCGAGCACGCCTGAAAGGAACATTGCGATCTCCGACCGGTTCGCTTGAGATCCGCGGAGCGACCACCAACAACCTCCGCAATGTAGACGTTGATATTCCACTTGGCGTACTCGTCGTCGTCACCGGCGTAGCCGGATCTGGCAAGAGCTCACTCATTCACGGGTCGATCCCAGCGGGCGCCGGAGTTATCTCAGTCGATCAGAGTGCGATACGCGGATCTCGGCGAAGCAACCCGGCAACCTACTCCGGCGTTCTCGAACCGATCCGCAAGGCGTTTGCAAAGGCCAATGGCGTCAAGCCAGGTCTGTTCAGCGCAAACTCCGACGGCGCGTGCCCAACATGCGCAGGGGCCGGCGTCATCTATACCGATCTGGGGATGATGGCCGGCGTCACCACGATCTGCGAGGACTGCGAAGGAAAAAGGTTCAACCAGGCCGTACTGAAGTACACGCTTGCCGGGAGGAACATCAGTAGTGTTCTCAACATGCCGGTTGCAGAGGCTGCTGATTTCTTTGGCGAGGGCGAGGCGCGAACACCGGCGGCCCATGCGATTCTGCAGCGACTGGTTGATGTCGGGCTCGTCTATCTCACGCTGGGCCAGCCGCTCACTTCGCTGTCGGGTGGCGAGCGACAGCGCCTGAAGCTGGCTGCGAGCATGAGCGGATCCGGCGGGATCGTGGTCCTGGATGAGCCGACCACCGGCCTGCACCTGGCAGATGTGGAACAACTGCTTGCACTACTGGACCGGAGGGTAGACGCAGGCACGTCGATGATCGTGATTTCGCACCACCAGGCAGTAATGGCACACGCGGATTGGATCATCGATCTCGGCCCTGGAGCGGGCCACGAGGGCGGCACCATCGTCTTCGAAGGGACTCCAGCGGACCTCGTAGCTGCCCGAAGCACGCGAACAGGCGAGCACCTGGCGCTGTACGTTGGAGCCTAGCGGCTGGCTACAGCACGTATTCGCAGGTCTCGCAGACGAACCGCCCGCTGGATGCGCGGACCATATGCGTGGCGCCGCAGGAAGGGCAGATCACTCCGGAATTGTGATCGTCATCCAGCTCACCGCCGGCGATTCGTTGGCCAAATTCAACGCTGTGGCCGCACGATCGGCAGAAGTCGTCGTCAGGTAACAGTGACTCGCCACAGGCCACGCAGTCGAGCGGAGATCCAGCGTCTTGATCGATTCGCACAGTTTTCAGTCGATTCCGGGGTTCGGGCTTCTGGGATTGCGACGATACTAGGGAAAGGGCCACAGGGCCCTGGAAGGGGAGTATCCCCCCGGCGCGTGCGCCGCGGACTCCATGTCGTCACTTCGAAGCTTAGGCGCTTCCGGTATGGAGCAGGTGTCGAGGACACCTGCGGGAGAGACCTTCGGTAGGATGAACCGAAGGAGCCCCACGTGGATTCGACAATGCTTATTGCCTGGATTGGCCTTGCGCTGTTTGGCGCAGCCATGATTGCCATCGACCTGTTCGTGGCCGGGACACCGGGCAAGCAGATGAGCTTTCGCAACTCGTTGGCCTGGAGTGCCGTGTGGTTTGCCGCGGGAATTGGTTTCACGATTCCGGTATGGATGTGGCTGGGAGGCGAGCGGGGCGGCGAGTATCTCGCTGGCTACCTGATCGAGCGATCTCTCTCACTCGACAACGTCTTCGTCTTCGCTCTGATATTCGCGGCTTTTTCGGTGCCCAACGCCATTCGACAGACAGCACTGATGTGGGGAATTGTTGGGGCAGTTGTTCTCCGCGTGGTCATGATCATCGTGGGAGCAAATCTGCTCGAGGTGGCGAGCTGGCTTCTCTACGTCTTTGGCGGGTTTCTCATCGTTACCGGCATCAAGATGGCGTTCACTGATCATGACGAAGTCGAGCTCGAGTCGAACCGCACGCTTCGCCTGATCCGGAGGACAATCCCAATGTCGGACGAGTACTCGGGGTCGAAGCTGACTACGCGCCTCAACGGAAGGCGAGTTGCAACCCCGCTCGTAGCGGTACTTGCCGTAATCGCCACTACCGACCTCATCTTTGCCCTCGATTCGATTCCGGCGATCTTTGCCATCACGCTCGATCCGTTCATCGTGGTGGCAGCGAACGTACTGGCGATTGCAGGGCTGAGGTCACTGTACTTCGTGCTCGAAGGCATGATGGACCGCTTCCATCACCTGCAGCTGGCGCTCGCGGTACTGCTGGTGATTATCGGGATCAAGCTCGTGATGGCAGATGTCTACCACCTGCCCACATGGGCTTCGCTGCTTCTCGTCGTAGGCATAGTTGGAACGGGAATCATCGCGTCGCTGCTTCGACCAGCTGAAAAGCACGCCACCTGACGGGGCTAGACTCTGCGCCATGGGCCGTACCGTATCCAGTTGGCTGCGCATCGACGAACATCTCCACGAGGTATTCAATGAGCGTGCGCGCAGAATGTCACGCAGCGCCGCACCGACCACGTGAATGTGTCAGACAATCTGGGTAGATCTTGCTGGCGCATCGCCCCGACTTTCGATTTGGAGACCCCTGTGGGAAATATTCGCAACTGCCTCTGGCTGGACGGTACGGCAGAGGAGGCCGCACGCTTCTATACGAGCGTCCTGCGCAACGGACGGATCGGGACGATCGCTCATTACACGCCCGAGATGGCAGAGGCCTCCGGGTCGCGGGTCGGCGACGTCGTCACCGTTGAGTTCGAAGCGGAAGGCCAACAATTCCTCGCGCTGAATGGCGGAAGCCACTACTCGATCACGCCGGGAATCAGCTTCATGGTAGAGCGTGACACCCAGGACGAGATCGACGAACTCTGGGAGTCCTTCTGTGATGGTGGTCAACCGATGGCGTGTGGCTGGGTTACCGATCGATTCGGGGTGAGCTGGCAGGTCAATCCAACCCAGATGGCGGAGTGGATGCGCTCAACCGATATCGATGCTCGCCGCCGCATGTGGACCGCGATGCTCACGATGACCAAACTGGATCTCGCAGTGCTGCGCGCAGCATATGAGGGCGAGTCAGTCTCCAGAACCTAAGCGCAAGCTGCTGCACACTGCATGCTGCTGCACCAATCCCCCCGGCCAACCAAGCCACATTCAGTGGAATCCAGTCCACGGCCTAGCCGATACCCTCGGTGCCATCACGCGTGACGACCCGAACAACGTTGCTGCCGCGTATAACCTCGGCACACGCAGCCGGATCGATTGACGCGCTGAGCCAGTGCCGGGCTGCTGCGACGGCCTCGTTGA
>CAYNNW010000058.1:0-8807 GCA_964398435.1 uncultured Gaiellales bacterium
CGACTCCGATCGAGTTGGTAGCGTGCCCGCGTGAACGCGCGCGGATCAACCACTGTCGGCCGAACCGATGATCAGCTGGTCGCAGCTGCGCAGTCGGGCGATCGCGCAGCGTTTGAACAACTGGTTCGCGCTCATCGCGATCGGGTCTGGTCTCTGGTTCGCACCATCGTCCGACATCCGGAAGATGCTGCCGACGTGACACAGGAAACGTTCATTGCGGTCCTGCGACATCTCGACACGTTTGAACGAACTGCGAAGTTCACGACCTGGCTGCATCGGATTGCCGTACGCAAGGCGTACGACCATCTCCGGCGACGCGTTCCCGAGCCGATCGATCCGACCGACGGCCCACCCGTCGTCGACACCAGCGATCCGTTCGAGCAGCAGCTGCAGCGCTCGGCGATTGTCGATGCGCTGGCGGCGCTGGATCCTGGATTCCGAGCGGCGGTGGCACTTGTCGATCTGTTTGGTCACAGCATTGAAGAGGTTGCCGAGATCCTGGATATCGCTCCAGGAACCGTGAAATCACGTGTTTTCAGGGGACGGGCGGCGCTCGCACGACAGCTGTCGGGAACCGGCAAGGCCTCGGGAGCGTCACAGTGACAGGACCTGATGACTCGATGGATGAACCGCGCGACACAGAACGCATTGACGAATTGCTCTACTCGGAGCTGGACCGGCTTGAGCGCGCAGCCCGAAGCGACGCTCGCGACGGGTCCCCGACGTTCAGCGCAGATGCGGCCGCGGCAATCGCTGCAGATCCGTCACTCGCAGCACTGTTGCGCGATGCAGCGGCGGGCCGCGAGGCGGTCCGTACTGCCGCAGCTGACACCGAATCAATGCCCGACAGTGCCGTCACACGCATGGACGAAGCGCTGGCTGCGGAATGGGAGTTGCGCGCACCTGGCATGGCTCGACGAGCAGCCCCCGCTGCCGGTGGCCCTCGGCGCGGTCGGCGGCCTGCGTGGCTTCGACTCGTCCCTGTGCTGGCAGCCGTGGCGGCCGTTGCACTCATTGCAGGGCTTGGCATGGACCGACGAGCCAGCGACCCAGCACGACTTGAGGGGTCGCCGCCGTCGAGCGTCGACGGGCGTGACGAGGAGAAATCCAAGGAAGCAGCACAATCCTCCCCTGCCGGAGCAGCACCAGCATCCGCGGCCGGAGAGGTCGCAGAAGGCGACACGCCTGCAGCGCCAGTAGCAACGGGCAGGGCTGACGATGCGGATTCCAGCAACACGACGGTACCGCCCGATGAACCACGACGCCCGCGAACGTCAGCGGGGCAGGTGCAGCAGCCATTTGGACTGACCGCTCCGCCATCAACACTTGCCAGCTCCACACGGACGTGTGTGCTCGTGGTGGCACGGCCTGTAGCTGCAGACAAACGCCCGGCCGACGCGTCGCAACCGTATCCATACACGTGGCCGCTGAACTGGTTCTACCTGCGCTGCGCAGACTGATCGCGCCGGTCAACTGCAACGCGACGTCGAATCAGATCGGCGTCGACACGGTACTTGAAGACCTTACGCCCGTTCAGGAATCCGACGGGGATTTCTTCGCGCCACTGTGATTCAAGACCCGCGTCACCCGAAATATCGACATAGCGCACGGCCAGCCCAAGCTCGGACTGCAGCGGTGCCAGCTCGGTCAGGGCCTCGTCGCACAGACAGCACTCGCGAGCTCCATAGACGACGATTGTTCCCGTTTCGCTCAGCATCGTGGCACGATCGTACCGCTTTGCCGAAAAACGGGTTTAGCCTGGTTCGACATCGGGTAGTGGTTCTCCTGCAATGGAACTCACTGACCGCGCATGGCTGATTGTTCAGAAGGCTCAGGAGGAGGCACGCGTGCTTGGAGACAGGCATGTCGGCACCGACCACCTGTTGCTTGCCATGCTCAGTGACGGTGAGGGAGCCGGAGCTTTTCTGCTGGAGGAAAAGGGCGTCTCATACGACAGCCTCCTCGAGCGGATCACGACTCCCGCCTGAGGCAACGCCCGGGCGGGGTCAATCGATTTCATGACTTCCGGCGAGAGCCGGCAGGGGGGATGGCGCGAGGGCGGTGGTTCATACGGACCACCGCCCTCGGCTTTTCAATCAACTATGTCGCCGGCGGCGCAGCATCAGTGGCAATCGTGAATGTTGCCTGACCCGCGGTGCTCCATGTCAGTGCGGGTGACGTCCCGCTCGACGCTGTCGACCCACTCGAGACAGCCGATGCAAACGTTGCAGGAACAGCGTCGACACGAACCGTCCAGGTTCCTGCGGCCAGCGGCTTGCCGTCACTGCCCAGGCCGGAAATTCCAAAGTCATACAGACCGGTCAGTGCCTCGTCGACCCGACCAATCTCACCGTGCTCCTTACCGGAGGCATCGACGAGGACAACCCGAATGGCGGCGGCACCTTCAACCGACGCCCCACCTGAACGATCGGACCCGATACTGACGTGCAGTTTCGTTGGGTACTCGTCACGACGCGCCGCGGGCTCGATCACCGGATCGTCCACAGCGGCCCTGACGGGCGGCAGATGGTTCGGGTCGCCAACAACTGCTGTCCACGGAATTCTGACTCCCGAGTCGCGGTCGATGATCCAGCCACCGTACGTCCCGGCATCAGCGCCCTGTGGCACGTCGATGCGCACGCCATCGCTTGTCAGCCGTGGCTGTGGCCCACCGGAGTCGGGGGTTTCAGCCAGGAGCACGGGCTGGCCAGCATGTGGTGATCCATCGCTGCGAAGGAAGGTCAGTGCAACCGGTGCCGACGATCCGCCCGCAGCGATTACGCCCGCGTCGATTCGGGCGGGCGATGCCAGCACGCCAAGCGTATGGTCGCGATCCTGCGCAATCCGAAGAGCGTCGACCAGCCCAGCTCCCTGTGCGGACGCGGAATCCCGATGTCCCTCCCGTCCCAGTGGGTGCGACGAACCAATGACAACTCCGCGAACTCCGGCTGCTGACATCCCCGGGAATCGGGCCCGCACGGTGGCCGCAGCGCCAGCTGCCTGGGCCGCCGCGATCGATGTCCCGCTCGTGCGGGTGGTTGCGCCGGCGCCCTTGGAGGACGTACCCGTCGACGTGGTCAACACACCAACACCCGGTGCGACGACATCGATCCCGCGGCTGCCGCCGATGGATGGACCGGTTGACGAGAACGGTGCGACGGTGCCATTTCTGCTATCTGCGGCTATTGTGCGACCATCGAATGTCACACTGACACTTCCATTCGTAGCCACTGAGCGGATCTGATCCGCTGTCGCGGTATCGAGGCCCACAGCCGGAATATCGATGCCGGCGCCGTCGACCGTGGCCGCCACGCTCTGGTCGTCAGCCCCCGATACGAGCACAGCGACCGCACCGGCGTCGGCAGCCGCCCGAATCTGATCGGCAATCAGGACGTCAGATCGGCGCCTCACGAGTGCAACGCCACCGGCGACCTTGCTGCGGGCGTTGTCGTCGAGATAGGCAACGGGATCGTCATCCGCACCGTCGATTGCAATCAGCGGCAGCTTGTCCTCGGGCAGCGCTCGCAGCGTGGTGATCACGGGTGCCGACGGCTTCACTGAATCCAGCATGCCGCCACGAATATGCACGTCCGCAACGGGCACGGAGTCGCGGAGATCGGCTGCACCGACTGCCAGCGCCTCTGACGCCGACGCCGGCCCACCCAGCGTTCCATTGCCGCCGCTGCCCGGCCCATCGTTCCCTGCAGCAGCGACGACGACCGTACCGAACACCGCCGCCCCACTGACCGCGTCGTCAAATGCTGAGCCCGCAAACGATGCGTACGGCGCGGTTGAGGCAATCAATGCAACGTCCAGGCTGTCGTCGGGAACGCCGTTACCGTCGGGATCAACCGCGCGTTCCAATCCGGCAATCAGCGAGTCGCTTCGCCCCACGACGGCTTCTGCGCCACCGAGAACCGGAACCGATTCAAGAACTCTGATCGGAACGATTCCGACCGATCCGCGGGCAGCTCCTGTCAGCACGCCGCCCGCAACCTGCGTTCCATGGTCAGCGTCTTCTCCACTGTCGACGCCGGGCTGTCGGGCGATCACGTCGTACCCGGGGCCAGCCTGTGCCGACGAGAGCAGCGGATTGTTGAAATCGATTGCCGTGTCGAGAATTCCAACGGTTGCCCGGTGGTGTCCGCTGGCATCCACACCAGCGGGGGTTCCGGTAGCGGGCTCGCCTGTCGAACCTGAGGACACCGCTGCCGGCCAGATCGATCTGACCTGCGACACGGTTCTGACACCCTCCACACCCCGCAAGGCCTGCATGGCGTCACCGTGAACAACAATCGATACGCCGTTGGTCGTCAGCGTGTATCGATGCTCGACCGTAAAACTGATACCCGCGGCGCTCAGAGCTGCCAGCCGCGCATCCTGTGCCTGACGCACCCGCTGCGACCGTGCCTGTAGCGTCGAGCTGCCGGGTACTCCTCCACTGCGTCCAAGATCTGCCACCGACGGATCACTGAAGCGCACGATGACGCGGTGTGGATCGAGCGGACGGATCGGTCGAAGCGCATCGAGCACGGATGCCCACGCCGAACCCGACCCCGACGTTGCATCGTTGGACGTATCGGCCACCGCCGCCTGGACGGGTACTGCCGCACAGGCCACCATCACCGCCGCCGCTGTCGCTGCACGCAGTGCGTGCCGGCGCCGGCGCGAGCGCACACGTCCGTGCGTGCGCGCGATGCGCTCGCCCTCGTGCGTGTGAATGTTGCTCGCCACAGGTCTCACGGTTCTGTCGTCGGCAGTGCTACCCCATCTCTGAAGAGGCGACTCCCTGCATATGCATCAATTCGCAGCAGATCTGCTGTTGCCGAAGCAACATGGTACCCCGCCGCTACCCCGATCATCGCAGCATTATCCCCGCAGTACTGCAACGGAACTGTCACGATTCCGACGTCGTTCGCGGCACACAGGCGCCCCAATTCCGATCGCAGCAGGGAGTTTGCGGCAACGCCTCCGACGACGGCCAATCGACGTTCCGTATCGGCCGGCCAGCGGAATCGCTCGAATCCCCGCCGAACAAACGCAACCAGTGTCTCGACAATGGCTGTCTGATACGCGACTGCCAGGTCGGCATCACGTGGTCGCGGCGTCTCGCGGCAGGCCAGCGCAAGTGCTGTCTTCAGACCGGAAAAGCTCGTGTCAGCGGTGTCACGGCGATGCTGCATCGCCGGGGTGAATTCAACGGTTCCCGCTGTACCGTCCTCAGCCAGTTGTGAGATGTGAGGGCCTCCGGGCATGGACAGCCCCAGCAGTCGCGCGCCCTTGTCAAAAGCTTCGCCCGCCGCATCGTCGCGTGTCGAACCGATCAGGTGGACTTCCAGACCGGCACGAACGTCCAGCAGCATCGTATGCCCCCCACTGGCGAGCAGACACAGAAACGGAGGTTCGAGCTCCGGTTCGGCGATGAATGCTGAAGCAACGTGACCGAGCAGGTGATCTACGGGAATTAAAGGAGCATTCCATGCCCACGCCCTGACCTTGGCGGCGGCCAGGCCGACGAGCAGCGCGCCCACAAGGCCGGGGCCCTGGGTTACCGCCACCGCCGCAATTTCATCCGATGTCATGCCTGCCTCGGTCAGCGCAGCATCGATCACACCATCGATCAGTTGCAGGTGATTGCGGGAGGCAACCTCGGGCACCACGCCCCCGAATCGCTCGTGTTCGCGAACCTGGCTGGCGACGATGCTGCTCCGGACGACGAGGCCGTCAACGACCGCCGCGCATGTTTCGTCACACGATGACTCAATCGCAAGAATGGGGCCGAAATCAGTCCAGCGCGAGCGACTCACTCTGCCGCTCCCCTGCACCACATCACCAGTGCGTCACGACCTGCGCCGTAGTAGTCAGTCCGTCGTCCCTCTTCGACGAATCCCATCGAGCGATAGAGGGCAATGGCTGCAGCGTTCGACTCCTCGACCTCGAGCGTGACGTCTGCCGCGCTGCGATACGACGGGGTCATGACCTCCCGAACGAGCATGCGCCCGATTCCTCTTCGACGACGATCGGGATGCACTGCGACGTCGAGAATGTGAACGGCGTCGGCAATGAGTTGCGCGTGCAGCACACCGGCGACGTCACCGGCGGGACCCATCACCGCCCACGTGTCGCCACGACCCGACGTGAATTGATCCTCCCAGGCAGTGCTACTCCACCCGGCTGCACCGTGCATTGTCAGCAATCCCACGGCGGCATGTCGATGCTCGAGTGTCAGCCGACTGACAGTGGGCGTGCGACTCGGCACAGCGTCTGGTTCGCGCCCATACTCGGGCACGACCTCTGCAACCTTCTTCGTTGCCCCCGCGTGTGTCAGTCGAATCAACTGATCTGCAGCCGGCAGATCTTCGTTCCAGTGGTCGGTCCCGACCAGTGATTCCAGTTGATCACGCCGTACGACGTGCAGCGGTGACACGGGGGTGAGCGGGCCCGACTGGTCAGTAGTCCATGCCTGCGCGAACACCTCGCCGCGCTGACCGTCGACCACTCCCCAGCGCTCGCCATCGCCCTCGACAGACGCCGCGCGAACGGCCAACGATGGCAGCGGCACGATATCTGCGCCCACCGACGTAGCAAGGCCGCGAGCGGTAACGACCGCAATTCGAATGGAGGTGAAGCTCCCCGGCCCAATCGCAATTCCAACCCGCGTCACGTCCGAAGACACTAGATCAGAGGCAGCCAGAAGCTCGTCCAGCACCGATACGACCTGCTGTGCGCGCCCTTCAATCGAACGATGCGACGCCGGCAGTCGATCGCCGTCCGACTGAACAGCGACAACCAGCCCCGGCCCCGACGCATCGATCGCCACTACTGCCATGGAGTGACCTCGCCACCATCGCCATCAACACGCGCACCGAGCGTGCGGGCAATACCCAGCGTCAGCCGGGTCTGGATCTCAGACGACCGGGCATCGATCGTCCAGATTCGTCGTGTGCCGCCAGCGTGAGCAAGGTGAACTGCGACAACATCACCACGAGATTCGAACCGACGGACGATGGGGTCCGGCCACTCCACCATCACCAGCTCCGCAGCCGAAATGGTGGGCTCGATGTCACCGAACCACTCATCGCTGACGGCGTCGCGCCCAAGATCCCTGTACAGGTCGAGATGCGCCACTGACCGCCCTCCGGCCAGCTGGTACTCGTGTGCAACGGTATAGGTCGGGCTTCGCACGCGGTCGCGACAGTCCAGCGCCTCCATGGCAGCGCGCACGAATGCCGTCTTGCCTGTTCCCAGATCACCGAATAGGAGCACGCATGCCCGCGTGCCAAGACCGCGGGCAACCGCCCCGGCTGCACGATCAGACGTCGCCTCATCGGGGATGGCAAGGGTCAGCACCGCGAATTACTCCCCTGCGTCGGCTGATGCGGTCAGCTCGAATGTCATCTGCGCAGTGGTGGGCCCAGCACCGTCGGACTGCTCGTTCGTATCACCGACCAACCCCGAATGCCCGAGGTCGCCGCCACCGTCCATTCCGCCATCATTCGTGCCGACCTCGTTCTGGGCACGCGTCAGGAGCTCTGCCAGGCGCGCTGCGTCCTCCAGCAGTACCTGCCCCAACAGCGGATGTGTTGCCGCGACCGCTGGCGAAAACAGCGGAACAATGGTTACCGGTCGGCCGGCAATCGTGCCATCGAATGGAACACCGTGGTCGGTAAACAACCGCACGGGACGCCCCGTCAACGTTCGAGCCGCAACGGATCCCATCGCAAGTACGTGCGTCGGCTGGATCAGTTCGATCTCACGGAAGAGCCACCCCTCACACGTTTCGACTTCATCGGGCAGTGGCGTTCGCCCTCGGGGCGGGCGACATCGAACCACTGACGTGATGCGTACCTGCTCGTCTGCAAGCCGTGCAGCGTTGAGAAATCTACGAAGGACGTCAGCACCCTGGTCGTCAGCACAGACCTGTTCCGCCTGTTCGTCACCGTAGGTCGGCGCGTCGACGACGACCATGACGCGGCATGTTCGGTCGGCGGAACCGGACTGTCGCCCCGATATCGGTCGAATTCGGGTGTCGGACAGCCGACACAGGCAGCACTGTGCGACCCCGGAATCAAGGAGTTCGATCGTGGCGACGGCCGAGGCGGTTCCACCCGCCGGGCGCTGCGAATCAGCCGCAGCCGCCACAACCACCGCCGCAACATCCGCCGCCGCCGCCAACAGCGGCTCCGGCGGGCCCTGGCATGCATGCTCCACCGCCGCACGCTCCGGCGGCTGCAACGGCCTGCTCACTCGTCGACCGACGTGTTGAGAACGGTGAGTACAGCTTCACGACCTCGAGCGACCGACAACTGGGGCATGCGCACTGGTCGATTGAGTCGGCGGTCACGAGATCTTCGAACTGGGTGGTGCACTCTCGGCACAGAAATTCGTAGATAGGCATGGCTGCATTGTACGTGCAGCGGGCCGGTCGCGGTGTCATCCGGCAGCAGCGCTATCTGCAGGCGCGAGTATGCTGGCCCCATGCACGATGGAAATCTGGAGCTTGGTCCACTGAAGTTCGCGATCGTCGGAGCTGGATCGCTGGGGTGTCTGCTGGGCCAATCCCTGATGCAGGCTGGCCTCGAAGTGGTTGCAGCCTCATCGATGACCCCCGAGGGCCGATCGCACGCGACGAGGCGACTGGGCGTTCCAGTCTTTGATGATCCGCGGCTGGCTATCCCGGAGTGCGACGTGGTACTGCTGTGCGTTCCGGATGGCGTAACCGGCGAGGTTGCGGCTCACCTGGCCGCTGGCATGACCGGTACCCGCCCGCCCCTTCGAATCATAACGACGAGCGGGTCAGCTCCATT
>CAYNNW010000059.1:0-8052 GCA_964398435.1 uncultured Gaiellales bacterium
CCCGCGCCCGTCACTGCGAGCTGGAGCGGGCCGGGCCGGTCGGCGGTGAGCAGCAAGTCGACGGTGCCGTCGGGTGAGGTGTCCTTGCCGGCGATGATCGTGTCGTTCTTGGACGCCTCGAACCGTCCCGTGGCAACCGGTCGTCCATGCTGCGCTGCGATCGCGGTGATCGAGTACGATCGTCGTTCATACATCACCGCAGGTGAGCCGATCACGAACAACCCGTGCAGCGCGGGTGGCGTGACGGCCTCGGAGGTGACGGTGTAGCGCAGTGTGGTCTGGCGCTGGTTGCCGCTGTTGTCGGCGACCGTGACGACGATCGTGTGGGTGCCGTTCACGAGCCGTCCGATGGCGGCTTGCATGCGGCTGGTTGCGCTGGCGACGGCAAGTGGTTGGCCGTTGACGGTGACCGACCAGGATGCGGGGTCAACGCCGCTCTTGTCGTCGGTTGCACTGATGTCGAGCAGCGGACTGCTGCCGTGATCTGTATCGAGTGGACTGGCGACCGACACCGTTGGTGGTGTGGTATCGCCAATGCGGATCGTGCGCGAGAGCGTGGATCGGTTGCCGACCCGGTCGGTGACGGTCACACCGATCGTGTGTGCGCCGAGCGACAGGTCGGCGCTCGGCGTGAACGTAACGTTCGCGCCGCTCGTCGTGCTCGTCACGGGCTGTCCGTCGATGAGCGCCTGGACGCTTGCGACGCCGCTATGCGCATCACTGACCGTGAAGCCAAACGACGGACGGTAGGTCTCGTAGACAGTGCCCTCGGCGAAGGCCGTGGCAGCGGTTGGGAGCGTGACGTCCCATGCTTGGGAGGGGATCGTCAGCAGCGTACGGTTTCCAGAGAAATCGTACGCGGCAATCACGTACGAGTGCGTGCCAGTCGATCCGGGGTTCGGCAGACAGGTCGAAAATGCCTGACTCGCCGGACCCGGCTTGGGCCACGTGTACGGTCCGGGACGGGTGTAGTCGTAGTCGATCGCGACCGACCGCAGGAGCTGGGTCTGCTTGACCCCCGCGCCAACGTCACTGATCGTCCACGACGCGAGGTTGCACGTGTTCGGGCCGATCCATCCGGACGGCACGCTCACCCCACCGATCGTCGGGTCGCTCAGGTCGCGGTACGACACGGCAATCTTGCTGTAGGTCAGCTTGTTCGACGTGCCGGTGATCGTCGAGTTGGAATCGAAGATCAGCGCAACATCGATGTAGTTGCCCGCAGGGAACGTGTGCGTCGAGGTGGTGCAGGTCGTGTACGTCCCCGACCCGTACGTCTTTCCGTAGACGGTCGTGTTGTTCGCGTCGACCTGGTAGTACAGATCCGTGTTCGACGTGCTGACGACGCTGGTCGCGCAGAACCGGTACACCGTCAGGCCGCTGGCGACGTAGAAGCGATACATGCCGTACGAACCCTTGATGTAGTTCGCAGGCGGGGCATACACCTGGGTGGGGAGGATCTGCCACGGCGGGCTTCCTGACGAGAACCCGCGAAAATCCGGTGCAACCAGCGGTTGACCGCTGGCGCCGAAGTTCACGGTGTAGTCGCCAGCATGAGCTGCCTTCGGAACGCACACGAGCGCGAGCAACGTGAGCAAGAGCATCAGAAGTCGTCGCGACGCATGTCCCTTGCGTGTCGGGACGCTGGTGGCGATGGCGGTGTAGTCGCGCATGGCGCATGTCTCCTTCGAACACAAGTGGTGAACGAAGGCTGCGCGCGGCAAGAAAGGCGGTTACACAGAGCAGAAGCAATACAGCTCGGCAGACCGCAGCCAGCAGGCCCGCCGCAAACGGGGGCCTACTCCAACTATCGGCACACTTCCAATTCCCTTAAGCCAACTTTTTGAATTGGTGGCGAGGAGTGTCAGTCGCCGAATTGTCGGCGCCCGGGCGGCGACGCTTCAAAGTCTTGGTGACCACCCCCAACCGGGGAGTCCCTTGCGCCGTCTCCATACCCGGGCACCGAATGCACCTCATGGTAGCGCACGGCGACTGACATGCAATGAGCGCGAAATTGTTTGCAGGGACTTCTTGGAAAGCGAAGGTGCGAAAAACCCCTTGTGTGCGCGCAATTGACGCTACTATGAGGAACAGTTAGAGAAATTGTCAGTCGGACGCACCAGCTGCCCTCGACTGACATGCCAGAGGAAGGCGCAATATGACACTCCGCTGCGAACCCGAACTTCGAACGCAAACGACTGACACGAGCGCAGCGACAACCAGGGCAAGGAAGACCCGTAGGGGGACCAAAGATGTGGATGAACGTAGCATGCCTCGTGGGACGCGCAGCGTCCGAACCGAAGCGCAGGACAACAAGCACAGGCGCCGAGTACGTCACATTGCGCGTTGCGGTTCGCCGTAGCGCCGACCAGACCGACTTCTTCACCGTCGAGCTGTGGGGACGACTCGCTAACGTCGCGATGAAGAACGTCACAACTGGACGGATGCTGTCGCTACGATGCGAAATTCGCCAGCTCGCCTGGGGCGAAGGGGAAGAACGGAGCGAGCGCATGGTGCTCCATGTGCGCACGTTGGGATTCCTGTCCCCGCCTATAACGCCACTGGTCGATGCCGACGCTGCTTGACCGCGTTCACGCGAGGGGCGCCACGGCTGGAAGCCGTGGCGACACGATTGATCCGTCGGCTACGGGTGGTCGGATCAAGGCATGATGCAGTCAGGCTGAGGCGAGCCCATCACGATCGGGGTGTCGAGCTGCTGCCAGCCGCCGAACAGCGGCCCAGGGTACGGGTACTGGTAGTACTGGACGGACGTGATCGGGTGAGTGCCGAAGTACTCCCAGTTCTCCACACGCACCTCGGTGTCAGACCACGGCAGCTGGAACCACGGAACCATCGCGCCCTTGGTGAAGCCATAGCCGGTTCCGCCGACCGTAATGTCCAGCTCGGTCGCCGAACTGAGCCCACCGTCAGGCTTTGACACAGCCAAACTGGTCGCACCCGTCTTGGTGACGGTGTACGGACCCGCCTGCTCGCTGACAGAGAGCGGGCTCGGCAGCGCCGGATCACACGTAGGCGCTGGCGGATGTGGCGGTGGCGGTGGCGGTTCGACGGGCGGTGGCGGAGTGACTTGCGCGCAGTGCTTGTTGTGTTCAGCGAGCTTGGCTTGCGCAGCGGGTGCGGCCCGATCACATGCGGGAACGCGCTGGACCGAGCCAGCGTGAGCCGGGGATGCGAACGTGGCGAGCGCAAGTGCCGCCAATGGGATCGGGAGCAGGTGTCGGTTGGGGAGCATGGTCGTTTCCTTGGGGAGGGGTTCAGGCTGTGTCGCGCAGCTGGCGCCACATCGCGTCCAGCTGCGTCAGGTCGAAATCCAGACGCCGCCGATTGAGCGGCCCAAGCTGCGAGAGCAGGCGATACGAAGCAGCAAGCGGCGAATCGACGCGCTCGACGCGGTACACGCCCGTCAGGCCGAACGGGAAGTCGACAAGCGTGTGGTCGCGCGCAGCAGCTGATGGCGCGTGTATCCCGCACAGCAGACGATCGGGGAGATCGAGCTCTGCGAGCCGATAGGTGCTTGCAATGTCGAGCGCGCGATCAGCGCCCACGATCAGAATGGCCAGGTCGGATTCGCCGATCAGCAGCATCTCCCGATCGCGCTCGGTCGAACGCGTCTCAGCAATCACCGACACTGACCCGGGGCGCAGCCCGTTGCGCTTGCGGCGCGTGAGCAATGCACCACGCACGTACGCAACATGAACACCAGTTGCCGGGCCGGCGAGCGAGAGCAAGCGAAGTGCCGCGATCATCGCCAGATCAGGCCGATCCGGATAGTGGACGGTGACAAGCCTGCCAAGGTCGCGCAGATCGCAAGCACCGGTGACATCGGAGGTCCTCATGCCGGCATCTCCTTCGCTCGGGGGGAGTCGAGTTGCCAACGAACACGCGGTGCAGCCGCGCGTGCGAGCTCCATTGCCATCTGCTCATGTAGCCGATTGAGGGTCGGAACAGCGGCGCCACGCAGGAACTCGTACGCCGCTGCCCCGCCACAGGCAACGTCCTCGACGGTCAACCGTTCGGCAGCGTCGTCGCCAAGATCGCGTACGAATGGCTCGATCAGCACACCCGGATCGCTGTGATCGGTCCACGCGAACAGCTCGATGAGCACGCGCCCCTCTACAACGAGCACCGCATGCGGCATGTCGTAGCCGAGCAACAGCATTGCCGGGCCACAGCGATCTCGGATACGAATGAAGTCCGCGTCGGTGCGGGGAAGTAACGGATGGCCGAGTCGATACATCGCCGACATGCCGTACACAGCCGCGCGCACCCGCTGTACGCGCGGCTCGACACCGACCAGGTGAATGAGCAATAGCTGCGCGGCACGAAGGCGAACGTGCCAGCCCTTGCTTGAACCGACGTCGGCGACGGCGCTACAGACGATTGTGCATGCTTGGTGGAGCGAGGTCGCACGGCTCATGGGTTGAACCCCCTGACTGCATCCCTGCGCCGCTCCGACGAAGAGAACGCGTAGTGGCGACGCGTCGTGTCGATCGAGGAATGTCCGAGGACGTCGGCAACCGCATCGATCGGAACACCATCGTTGAGCAGGTAAGTCGCAAACGATCGCCGCAACGAGTGGGGCGTCACCTTGCTGCGGTACTCGCGATGAGCTGGTTCCAGCGCGTGCAGCCCCGCAAGCGATGCGCGACGCATGAGCTGCTTGTAAATCGCAGTGTCCCCAAGCTGGCGACCGGTGCGAGTCAAGAGCACGAAGTCTGTATCCGGGTTCTCGCGCGCGCGTGATACGTCCAGCGAGTGCGACGCCGATTCCTGCAAGTGCATCCACCACCTGCGAAGCTCCACCATCAGCGCAGGATGGATGTCGATGAAACGTGTCCTGTCGCCCTTGCCTCGCACGCGAAGGATCGCGTTCGGGAAGTCGACGTCGGACCACCTCAACTCGCGCAGTTCACCAACGCGGGCTGCGGTATAGGCGAGCAGGTACGTCTGGATACGGTCGCGCGGCGAACCAGGGGCGTCGAGCAGCTGCCGGATCTCCGCCGGAGTCAGGTACAAGCCTGGCTTCGTCTTGACCCGTGGCGCGCGGATCGCCGCAGACGGGTCCACCTGTACGAGACCAACGATCAACGCATAGCGATAGAAACTCCGAATGGCAGCGAGGAACTGCTTGCGGGTGCTGGGCGACAATTCCGCCCCGCGAACAAGGCGTGAACTGTTCGCGCGTTCAGGCGTGCGCAGGTATGCCATGAATCGGTGCACGTCGCCGGGTGTGGCAGCGCAGAGCGACGAGCCGTTGCGGTCGAGCCAATCCGAGTACTCGGATAGGTGCGCGCGGTAGTTGCGGATCGTGGTGTCAGCGCCTTCGGCCTGACTCACGAACTCGTCGACTAGGTCGCGGTCGGTATACGTCTGTACGGAGGTTGCGCCCTCGCGGTCCATCGTGACAGCTCCAGAAGAAGCGGTTGACGATGGCTGCGCGCGGCGGCGAAGGCGATCACAGAACGATCTAAAGGCGAGACAAGCTCACAGACCGCAGCCTGCAGGCGAGTAACTGACACTCGGCCTACATTACTGACATCGGCACAATTTCAATTGACTTGAGTCGAATTGTTGGGGTGGAGAAATGACCGTCCTTGTGCGCCTTGGCTCGCAGTAGTTGTTCGAATCGCTGCTACAGCAGGCGGCTGATATCCCTGCGCGCATGCAATACGCGAAGGATCGTGACTGTTGATGCGTTTGACGCCACATACACGACCCAATAGTTCTTGCGAACGAGGATGAAACGCACGTCGCGGTCGGTGAGGTCATCGCGAGTGCTGCCAGCACTGTCGGGGGAGTCGGCAGCGCGCTGCATCGCGTCATACAGGTCATCAAGCAGCGCGTCTGCGGCCGCTGGGTTGTCGGCTGCGATGTACTCGTCGATCTGTTCGAGGTCTGCCTGTGCCGCCTGCGTGACGACGAAGTCAGGCACCCTTGCGTTCCCGGCGTCGCCCCTCGATCCGCTTGCGCGATTCAGTGGCGTCGACCACGCGGCCGGCTTCCATGTCGCGAAGTCCTTCGTCGATCGCTGCGTTCATTGCGGCGAGTTGGTCCTGGCGCGCCGCGTCGTACTGCGCCTGCAGCCGCAGCGCCTCGCGGATCACTTCACTCGCAGACGTGTACAGGCCGCTCTCGACTTTCGCATAGACCCATGCCTCGAGTTCGTGTGGCAGCGATATGTTCACGACGATACCTCCATAACACAAAATAGCATAACCTGTTATCGGAAGCCAGTGGCGAATCGTCCCACCCCTGGCCGGTCACACGTCAAAGCTCTCGATCGTAGCCTTGCGCCGCTCGCTCGAAGAGAACGCGTAGTGGCGACGGGTAGTGTCGATCGACTCGTGCCCGAGCACGTCGGCGACCGCGTCGATGTGGTGACCATCGTTCAAGAGGAGCGTCGCGAACGTGCGGCGTAGCGCGTGCGGGGTGACCTGGCTACGGTGCTCGCGGTGCTTCTTGCCGAGCGGGAACAGTCCTGCGAGGCAGGCGCGGCGCATGAGTTGCTTGTAGATCGCGGTATCGCCGAGCTGGCGGCCGTTGCGCGTGAGCAGCACGAAGTTTGTCTCGGGGCGTGCGAGCGCCTCGCGGATCGCAGGATTGCGTTCGGCCTGTTCGTCTTGCCAGATGCGGTATCGCCGCAGCTCGGGGGCAAGGCGCGGGTGGATGTCGATCGTGCGGTACTTGTCGCCCTTGCCGTGCAAGCGCATCACACGCCCGTCAAGGTCGACTTCCTGCCAGCGTAGCGTGCGGATCTCGTTCATGCGCGCGGCCGTGTATACCAAGAGGTATACCTGCACGCGGTCGCGTGGAGCACCGGGTGCGTCAAGCAGCGCGCGCAATTGTTCGGCAGTGAGCGTCAACCCCGGGCGCGTGCGCACCTTTGGTCGATCGATCGCGTACGTGGGATCGGATTCGACGAGCTCTACCGAAAGCAGGTAGCGATAGAACCGCCTGACAGACGCGAGGAAGGATTTGCGAGTTGAGGCACTCGGCAACTTCGCGAGTCGTGGTGACTTTGCCGCAGCGTAACGGTCGCCGCTCTGCAGGTACGCCATGAATCGTGCGACATCGGCGCGTCGTGCGTCGATGAGCGATCCGGCGCCGGTCGTGCGTGTGGTGCGCGGGTGCACGAGCCACGCAGCGAACTCGCGAAGGTGCGTGCGATACGCGACCCGCGTTGTCTCGGCAACATCAGCCTGTGCAACGAACTCAGCGATCAATTCGTCGTCGGGAAGTTGGGGTGCGCCGCGGTCCGGGACGGCGGTGAGGTGTCGTGACATGAGTTGCTCCTAAGGCGTCTCATGTCCGTTGGTTATCTACCTGTCGAGCGGGAAGCGAACCACGTTTTTCCGGAGGATAACCACGTTTTTCGCAAGGAAGCCGCGGGTTCGATTCCCGCCGCCTCCACCTTCACGAGGGCTCCGCTTTGCGGGGCCCTCGCTCGTTGGAGTACGAGTGCTGCGCACTCGTGGCTGGTTCGTCGCTGCTCGGAGCTTCGAGCATGCTCGGCTCCGCTTCGCTCCTCACCAGCGCGGCGGGAATCAGCCAGCTCCCGGCGCTCGGTCATGCAAGTAAGCTTGATAACCCTCGCTCTGGTCGCCGGTCGATTCCCGGGCACGCGCGAGGCGGTACACGCCCACATGCACAAGGCCATATGCTTGAACGATGCGCATTCTCGTACTCGGTGGAACAGGGCTGACTGGCACGGCCGTCGTCGCAGAGGCACTGCGGCGCGGTCACGACGTGACGTCTGTGCATCGAGGTCGCATGCCGGCAACGGATCTGCCCGAGTGCGAACAGGTCATTCTTGAGCGGGCCAGCGGGCACGCCATGCTTGCGGGGCAGGAATGGGATGCCGTGATTGACGTCTCGGGGTACGTTCCGGCAGTGGTGCGGGACGCACTCGACACACTCTGCAACCCGAAGACTCGCTGGCTGTTCATCTCGAGCACAGCCGTCTTCGCAGAATCGGGCGTACCGATGCAATCCGAGGACGCACCGCTCGCGCAATTTGCTGACGATGAGGTT
>CAYNNW010000059.1:8062-8782 GCA_964398435.1 uncultured Gaiellales bacterium
GCCGTAGGGCGCTTGCAGACCCCAACTTTGATTGGCGAGCGCAGCGGGTCTACGGCGAATGCAAGGTCGTCTGCGAGGAGTACGTTCGCTCGTCGGGCGCAGCATCAGCGACGATCCTGCGCCCATGCGTCATCGCAGGTGCGCATGATGCGACCTGGCGATTTCCGTATTGGGTAGATCGTGCGCGGCGTGGGGGCACAATCGTTGCGCCTGCACCGAAAGATGCACCGGTCGCGGTCATTGACGTTCGCGACCTGGCTGCATTCGCACTGCGCTGCATTGAGCTGTCACTTGACGACACATTTGTGGTCGCTCCCCGGCCGGACGTCGCAACCATGGAGTGCCTGGTCGACAGTGCGCGAGCAGCGTATCCGGACGTACATTCGTCGGTCGAGTGGATTGACCCGGAGATACTTCGAGCTGCCGGAGTTGAGCCGTGGGCCGGGCTGCCTTTCTGGCTGCCCGACTGGACCGGGTCCCAGGGATTCAACGCATTCGACGCGAGCACAGCCTATGGCGCGGGATTCGAGCCACGGCCGCTTGCTGACACCGCCGCGGCGGTGCGGGAATGGCTGTCCACGGCCGTAGACCTTCCCGCGACAAGCATGACGCTGACGGAACATGAGGAACTTCAGATTCTGAACCGAGTCAGTTGAGTGGGCGAGTCCTGCGGCGTTGATCTCCCGTTGGCGATGCCTCTTCGCGATACCCTTGGCGGAA
>CAYNNW010000060.1:0-1310 GCA_964398435.1 uncultured Gaiellales bacterium
CCGATATTGCGGAGGTCGTAGTAGACGCCCCAGATGGCCATGGCGATGACGAAGTTGCAGCCCGCCGCGACAAGCGTGGATTTCCAACTCCGCTTCACCACTGGAAGGACAAGCCGGCATTGCGTCAGCTGGTCACGAGCCTGACGACCCCCGGGGCAGCTGCTCCCTCGCCGAGCGGTGCTCGCACCGCTCGAGGGATGGTCTGGGGTGCATCAAGTGATGCCGCAACCGGGCGGACGGTCTTTGCCGACGAATACCTGGCGCATCGGGAACGATTTGCGGCCAGCGAGCTGTGGACCGTGCTCTGCGTACAGGGGTGGCTGTGCACGCTCGAGTCAGGTGCGTTTGCGGCGTCACAGAGTAGCGCTGCCTGACCTGATCCTGCCTGGGCGATACAATTCCCGCTCTCTCAGGTCCGACAGGGATGGTCACGATGCAGACGGTCGAACAGGTACGCGAAGCCCATGCCGCTGCGAACGGGCAGGATGTCAGAGCTCGCGGGCGTTTCGTCATCGTCAACAGCACCGTCAGAAACGGCAAGAACGGTCGATTTCTGATGCTCGAACTGCGCGACCCGAGCGGCTCCTTGCCGGTTCGCTGTTTCGACGAAGCCTCGATTGACGCGCTGTCGGCAGCGCGAGCCATTGACGCCGACCTTCGTGTTGGAACCTGGAACGGTGGCATCAGCGTGGTGCTGCAGTCGTGGTCGGCTGTCGAGCTGGGTGATGACGAGATCATGTACTTCGCCGGGCTCGATCCGGCCGTGCACGCCACCCGAGTGGAACAGGTCAGCTCGTGGCGCAGCGAATGCTCGGGCACGATCTACGGTGATGTGATCGAGGCGATCTTTTCCGAGCCGGGAACCTGGGATCGGTTCGTGCTGGCGCCCGCAGCGGTGAAGATGCACCACGCCGAGCCGGGTGGATTGGTACGCCATCTCGTCGAGGTCGGTCTCGCCGGACTGGCACTTCTCGAGTCGACCGGCGCCCCATACGATCGCGCCTACTTTCTTGCAGGGGTACTCCTGCACGACATCGGCAAGCTGGACACGTATTCGGTCCCCCCAACAATTTCCTACACCGCGCAGGGTCAGCTTGCCGAGCATCAGATCTTCAGCACGTTCCGATTGGGCAAGGCATGCGCACGACTCAACGTGCCCGCTGCGGTTGAAGCCAGGCTCGTGCATATCATTGAACAGGCTCACGGCGCGTATCGGCACGCCGAGTGGCAGGACCCGCTGGGCGTTGAGGTGAAGGCGCTCGCCGCCGCCGACTTCTTCTCGTCTCGACTGGGCACGACGGACAAGGAAG
>CAYNNW010000060.1:1320-8762 GCA_964398435.1 uncultured Gaiellales bacterium
CACTTGAGCTGGACGATCAGCCGGCCGCCGCCAACGCAGCGGCTCCCGCCGCGGGCCTCTTCTGATTCATCGCCATATGTGGTGGGCCTGACTGCGCAGGCTGCGTTCCAAGGGACCAATGCAGCCAGGCCCACCGGTGGTGTCCATCGGGTATCACAGGAGCATCGGCGCACAGGAGTTACGGGACCTGCTGTATGGGGACGGGCGCGCCAATCGGAACCTGTGTTCCTCAGTCAGTGAACCACAGAATGCGATCCCGAAATGTCCACGGGGTAGCATTCGTGCTGAATTTTGCCCGAAGAAGAAAAATGGGGGCAGAACCAACGCCGTTTGGTCCTGCCCCCGATGTCCTGGAAGGGTATTGCTGTCCTGAACCGGCATCGCGGTCGCCGAACCAGCTCCGCCGGTGGTGACGTGCTCAAAGGTGGTGAGTCCCCTCGTGGAGGTCGCCCCTCGCATGTCCCACCACCAATGAACCACGACTTGGCGATTCGTGCAAGTGGCGAGCGTGAAGAAAGTGAGGGCGAGACCAACGCCGATCGGTCTCGCCCTCGTGTCCTGGAAGGGTATTGCTGTCCTGTGTTGTCGGTCGAGGTCGCCGAACCCCGATCCAACTCGGTTCGACTTCCCGGTACCGCTGCCATGACTGGCGGGTACCGGGAGCCGAGTACTTGTTTCGTCGCGGTCTGGCTATGCCAGCTGCGTCGATGTCTGCTTGGGATCGAACTGTGATCCGCCCAGGTCGGTCTGGAATGTCTGCTTCGGATCAAACTGCGATCCGCCCAGGTCGGTCTGGAAGGTCTGCTTCGGATCGAACTGTGATCCGCCGATCTGACCTGCTCCGCCGACGGGGAATTTCCCGCTGGTCGAACCGCCAGTCTGGCCAGCACCGCCTACGGAAAATGCGTGGCCGTGGTGGTGTCCGTGCTTACCCGGGCGTGTTGGCTCGTAGTATCCGAACGCCTTTCCAAATGGTGGGCCGCTCTGCTGTGATCCTCCCAGCGCCGTTGCGAGCTGCGTCTGCAACGTAGCCAACTGCTGGATGACCTGCGTTGGATCGAAACCGCCGCCGACAATCCCGGTCTGCTGTGCGACAGGCTTGTCGTCGATTGCCCCGCCCAGATCGGTCGGGAACGTCTGCTTCGGATCGAACTGCGATCCACCCAGATCAGTCTGTTGTGCGACGGGCTTCTTGTCGTCGATCGCACCACCCAGATCGGTCGGGAACGTCTGCTTCGGATCGAACTGCGATCCACCCAGATCAGTCTGCTGTGCGACGGGCTTCTTGTCGTCGACAGCGCCGCCCAGGTCGGTGGGCACGTCCTGATCGACCTGCTTGGGGTCGAACATGCCGCCGCCGACTGCGTCGTCCTTGGGAAGCTTGTCCTGGGTCGCTCCACCCAAGTCGGTCGGTTCACCCTGCTGCACAGGCTTCTTGTCCTCAGTCGCTCCGCCGAGGTCGGTAGGCGGGGGTCCACTCTGATCGACCTGCTTGGGGTCGAACATGCCGCCACCAATCGCGTCTCCCGGAGGCGTGTCGCCGCCGCCCTGAATCTCCTTGCCGGTGCTGCCACCGATCATCGTCTGGATCATCAGCATCAGCTGATTAAGCATCTCCGTCAGCTGCGCCAGGATGGGTGCGAGCCCCTCCATTCCGAGCTGCTGTGCTCCGCCCAGCGCGTCGCCGGTTGGCCCGCCGAGCGCTATCGGCTTTGAATCTTTCGGATCGAGCTGGCCCGTCGGCGGTACCGCCGGAGGAGTTCCGACAGGCACCGGTGCGCCAGTGTTCGTGTTGGGCACAGGAGGTGCCGACACAGGTGGAATTGCAGTCATTGGAGTCCGTCCCTCTTTTTCCAATTCGCCCCGGGTGTCCAGTCCGGTGCATTGTCCCTTGGACCCACTGAACCACGGAATTGGAACCTTGCCAATACCCTTTGGGAATCGACATGGGAAATCAGCGTAGATCGCGCGCCAACGAACGGCTTGTCGGGCCTCCGCCAGCGGGGTGTATGTGCTAGCAGACGGTCTTGCCGAACGGTTCGGCCAGCTCTTCGATGCCTTCGTCCAGGGCGATCGCGCCTGCCTGCTGCACGATTCCATCGAGGATGTCCGAGGTGCTGACCACGAGATCGCGGCAGCCAAAGACGTCAAGGATCTCGGTCAGGAGGACGAGGCCAGCAACGATTACGGGCGCTCGCTTCGGTTCGAGGCCGACAACCTGTGCGCGTTGGCTCAGTGGAAGTCCCCGCAGTTGCGAGCTGACGGACTCGATCTGGTCCAATGTCAGTCGCATCCCGTGAACTCGCGACGCGTTCCATTCGCTCATTTCCAGCTGAATCGCGGCAACGGTCGTCACGGTGCCGGCGACACCAATGGCGGTTGTGATCGAGGGCCGGTCAGGAAAGCGGTGCGTGATCTGGTTGCGAACGTCAGCTCGCCAACGGGTGAGCGCCTGCTGTGATGGCGGATCAGAGTCGCCCAGCCAGCGCTCGGTCCCACGAACGCTGCCCAGCTGAAAACTGTGCGCATCGAGCAGCGTTCCGCTGTCGAGCAGCGCCAGTTCGGTGCTTCCGCCTCCGATATCGATCGTGAGCGTGGTGCCGCTGTCGATGATCGCCTGCATCTCCGGGCTGCTGCTTAAACCCGCAAGGGCAAGCTCGGCTTCCTCTGCGCCGCTCAGAAGTCGCGTGCGAAATCCGAATCCGTATTCGATTTCACCGAGAAACGCCTCGCCGTTGTCCGAATCACGGACCGCGCTCGTGGCAGTCAGGAGTCCAAAGACGGCCGAATGGGTTCGCATCAGCTGCTTGCATTCGACCAATGCCGACCGCACGCGTGACATGGCCTCCGGGTGCAGTCGCCCGCTCGTGTCGACATCCTGCGCCAGACGCGTGATGAACGATGCAGTGTGAACAGGTACGGCTGTCATGTGACCGGCATCACTTCGCCGCACATCTGCGATCTGCAGGCGCACGGTATTTGAACCAACATCGATCCCTGCGACACGAACTTCGTCGCGTTGCGCATTGCCGCTCTCAGGTTGGCGGTAGGCGTCGTGAATCATTCGGGTACGTCGTCCGCCGTGCGCTGCGATTCCTGTCGTGGATCGGGGCCGCCGACCCAGGCCAACAGCTGTGCCCTGAGCATCGCTCGTTGCTCACCGACCATGCCGAGCAGCCGGCGGAGAATTCCCACCGACGTCACCAGGCGCATTCCGGCGTCACCCAGCTGCGGCATCCGTTCGGCAGCTCCCGCACCGGTCTCGAACGCGCGGTCTGTCCGCTGTCCCAACGCATCATTGTGTACGCGAAGCAGTTCGGTGGCTGCGCTACCGGTCTTCTTTGTTGTGTCGATTACCCGCCAGGTCCACCAGCCGGCAAGCACTGCAGTCACGATCATCACGGCTGCACAGCCGAGCGCAAACCAGTGCCAGCCACCGGCTGCGAGCGCGTCGGTCACTGTCGTGCCGCCGTTTCACGAACCAGAACCGCGCCCCAGTTTCCATCCAGATCCGGGAGGGTCACGCTGCCACCTCGTGCCTCAACGCGCCGGCCGGTCAGAGCATCCCGCCAGAATGTTCCATCGGGCGCGAACGTGCCAACCGGAATCTCAACCCGCCGCCCGACAGTGCTGTTATTGAGCGCAACCAGAACATCACGATCGTTCCCTGGCATCCAGCGTCGATACGCAACTGTGCCGTTCACGTTGTGCGTTGACAGTACGGAAAACTCGCCGCGCCGCAGTGACTGCTCGGCAGTTCTCGTTGCGGCCAGTGTCTGGTATAGCGTCAACAACTGTTGGGTTCGCTGTTGGGCGGATGTTCCCGAGCGCTCGTCAGGATGTGACGTCGAGTTGAGATAGCGCGTTCTGACGCGCGGCGAGTGACCGATCGACGGTTGCGCACGCTCGACCGCGGCCCAGTCAAATGCCCGTCGCGAATCCGGATCGGCGGCACCCTCCATGCCAATTTCGTCACCGTAGTAGATGACAGGTGCCCCGACGTATGTCATCTGGAAGATCGCGGCGGGGCGCAGGCGGTACCAGTCGCCGCCTGCTTCGGTGATGAAGCGCGGCGTGTCGTGCGAGCCGAGAAGATTGAACGCTGCCAGGCGAGCCGATGTTGGATAGGGGCTCTTCAGCGACGCAACAAATTCATCCGCCGAGATGTTCTTCTTGGCGAAGAAACGAACCGCCGGCTGCTGGAAGTAGCGGTAGTTCATGACGCTGTCGAACTGATCGCCCTGCAGGTAGGCAGACGCGTCGTGCCAGTTCTCAGCGAGCAGATAGGCACCCTGTGAGGTGGATTTGATCGCCGTGCGTGCCTCGCGCCAGAAGTCGGGCTCGACCTCATCGGCGACGTCCATCCGCCAGCCGTCGATGTGGTAGTCACGGATCCATCGTTTGACGATCGCGTCGCGGTCGCGCAGGAAGTAGTTGCGAATCACGTCGCTCTCGGTCTTGAGCTCCGGGAGCGTTGCGTATCCCCACCAGGATGCATAGTCGGGTGAACGCAGGACGCCCTTGTCGTCCCTGCTGTACCGAATCGGCCAGCGATTGACCGTGAACCGATTCCAGAACGGGCTGTCCGGCCCGCGATCGCGGACGTCCTTGAACCACGGGTGTTCATGCGAGACGTGGTTGAACACACCATCCAGCATCACTTTGACGCCACCTGCGTGTGCCGTGGTGACGAGCGACGTCAGCGCTGCATTGCCACCGAGTGCCGGGTCGACGTTCTCGTAGTCGGTGGTGTTGTACTTGTGGTTCGAGGGGGAGGTGAAGATGGGGTTCAGATAGAGGGCGTTGACACCCAGCTTTCGCAGATAGTCCATCCGGGCGGTCAACCCGATCAGGTCGCCACCCATGAAACCGTCATTGGTTGGCGCCGAACCCCATGGGGCAGTGCCGGCGGGATCGTTGCTCCGGTCACCGTTCGCAAATCGGTCAGGAAATACCTGGTAGAAGATGGCGTCGGGCACCCAGTCCGGAATGGTTGGGCCGGCTGTGGCTGTGGCAGCGGCAACAGGCATGCGGCCACCAGCTGCGGCGTTCACCGCAGTGGCTGGCCCAACCCGTCCCGACACCGTCACTCTGTCCCTCCCAGGAACCACAGTCACACGCCCGTGCGCGCGCGAGGAGCGCCATTGTAGCCGGAGGCGCTGGACGGCAGGGCCACCACGGCCAGCGCGAGTGTCCCGCACCGCCATCGGATTTGACCTCAATGTTCCGAAATTGCTAAAGCCTTCAGCGCAATATTCCGAAATATGCAATAGTGAACACACTGTCTATCCGAAAAATATTCATTTCCAAGGAGGTGAATCCAGATGATGATCCCCGCACATGATTTCGCACAACTCGCTCGAACCATCCCCATGCCCACCGGGCGCGACGGGCTGCGACGCCCACGCGTTCGCCGTCGCTGGATCGCCGGTCACCAGTACAGCGTGTCCGACGAACCCGGCCGCTGACACCGTGGCGCTCGATACACTTCGTCGATGCGCCATGCCACCCGGCGGTCCTCGCAGTGACCGCGCCCAAAGACGTGCGAACCATCGCATTGGATGATGTGCCCGCTCTGGAATCCGCCGATGCGGCGGGGACCGGGCGGCGCATCGACGACTGGGCAAGCATCGATCCCGGGCGCACAGAGCGCCTGACCCGGGCGTTGATCACGCCACTGCTCGACCATGGGTTCCGTTTGCGCACCTACGGTGCCGATCGAATGCCTGCAACGGGAGGCGTGCTGATCTGCCCGAACCACGCGTCATGGGTAGACCCGTTCGTGCAGGCCCGCGGCCAACGACGGCTGATCAGATTCATGGCCAAGGAGGAACTGTTTTCAGTTCCGATCATGGGCAGGATCATGCGATCCGGCGGTGCATTCCCGATTCGAAGGAATGCCGGTGACTCGTTCGCGCTCGGGCTCGCTCGCCACCTGCTCGAGGACGGCGAACCGGTGATGGTCTACGCCGAGGGCACGCGTCACCGGCGAACTGACGATCTGGGCAGCCCGCGGAGTGGCGCTGCCCGACTTGCGCTCGGCACCGGAGTGCCCGTGCTCCCGGTGGCGGCGTACGGCACCAAGCCTCGCTCCACGCGCAGCCTGCGAAAACTCGGTCCGCTGGCTCGCCCACGGATTACCACGGTGTTTGGCTGGCCGCTGATCTTCACTGGGCTCGAGCGCGAGCGAGATGCCGTCGATACGGCGCGGACGATCATCTGGTCAGAGGTGGCCCGCCTCTATGCCGTGGCCCGCGAGCTGGATTCCCAGCGCGCTCGCCCGCGCCATTTCGAGGTGCCTCCGCCCTCTGGAGAAGCCGCCCGTTGGCTGGCCAGTCCAATGACAACGGCCCCGGTCAATTGACCAGGGCCGTGTGACTAGCGGGGGCAGGATTTGAACCTGCGACCTTCGGGTTATGAGCCCTATCGAGCTTATTCCACCTCCTGCCATACTGCGCGCGTTTGCAGGGAATTCTGACGGTCGCTCCCGGCAGCAGTCGGTCTGGTTTCATGTCGTCCGGCCCTGTCGGGTATAGATCGGGGGATTGCGTTCAGCAAGAGCCTTGGCTCGAGTGGTTTCGGCGCTCAACGGGAATGCCTGCTCAATGGATGTGACGACGGACGAGGATGGAGATTCAGGCGACGTCACGCGAGTTGATGGCAGGGCCCGCGCCGAACACCCAGTATGGATTCCCGGGACGCTGGCGCTTGATGTCATATTGCATCGGTCTGATTCAGTTGCTGTTTGGCTCTCCAACTTTCGCGTGACTCCGGACGGTATGCGTTTCGAACTCCAAGCGCGGCACAGCGGAAAAGTGGCCGGGCAGTTCACGCGTGCCGATTTGCGAGCTGAGCCGTTGCCATCTCCCCCGCTCGACGAATCAGCTGCCTCAGTTGAGGACCTTGACGGAATCTGGACGATCGATACCCGAGCATCAGAATTGCCCGATCCCGCAAAGGATAGTGTGGTCGTCGGAATGGCCTTTGGTGGCGAATCAGCGGAGATCGCTAGCCATTGCCTGTCGCCTCCAATGCTGTTGTGGATAGAAGGATCAACATACATCCACAGCGGGCAGGAACATCTCCGCCTCGGATGCTCCAAAATTCCAGATGCGGACGTGCGGTTTTGGGCTACGTGGCCACTCCTCGGCATTGAGAGAGTCGAGGCGACCGTGCCCCAATCGATCTTTGCCGAAGGAGCGTCGCGCGCGCAGCGGCTATGGAACTCGCCGTACGAGGATGGTGGCCCGCCCAGCGACGTGGTGGTCATCAACTAGGGGTGGGGCGATGCTGTCATTGTGTCGTTGCAAGCGTGTTGCACGGCACACGCGTGACGGGGCACTACCTACTAACGACGGAAACCCCCGCCAAAGCAGGGGTTTCCGTGAGTAGCGGGGGCAGGATTTGAACCTGCGACCTTCGGGTTATGAGCCCGACGAGCT